>NZ_JBCNNS010000085.1:0-19192 GCF_039594335.1 Raoultella sp. | reverse complement strand
TGCCGCTACCGCACCACCCGCGATGTGATGCTCAACCCGCTGAACATATCAGGGGTGACCATGACCACTGAACCCGACGGTCGTTCACTGTTGCGGATGCGTTTTGCCTGCAGCACCCAGGCGGACTAGTCCCATGCTGACCTCAGCCACCTGAGTCTTTATCTCGGGGCGGATGCGCCCGTCAGCAGCCAGCTGCACCTGATGCTGACCAAACGGCAGGCTGCCCTGTATATGCGCCTGCCCGGGCAGACCGACCGTATCCGGCTTGACGGGTATTTCTCGCCGGGCGGATTTGCGGAGGAAGACGGGCTGTGGCCGAAAGGGGAAACCGCGTTCAGTGGCTACCAGCTGCTGCTGGAATACTTCACCTTCCGCGACAAGTTTATGTTTGTCCACCTCAACGGTCTGGACGGGATTACGCCGCCTGCCGGGGCAGAGTACTTCGACATCGAAGTGGTGTTCAGTACGCCGTGGCCATCTGACCTGCCGGTCACCGATGACGCGGTTCGTCTTCACTGTGTGCCGGTAATTAACCTGTTCACCCTGGAAGCGGACCCGCTCACCATTACTGGTCTGGAAAGTGAGTACCTGTTGCGCCCCAAGCGCCTGCAGGACGGGCATACCGAGATTTATGCCGTGGATTCAGTTACCGGCTCAAACCGCACCAGTGATGCCGAATACGTGCCGTTCAGCAGCTTCCGCCACAAGGGCGGGATGATGCGCCGCCATGCACCACCGCGCTATTATCACACCCGTGTGAAGCGCAGTGTGACCGGGTTGTACGACACCTGGCTTATTCTCGGTGGTCACCAGTGGGAAGCTGATCGGCTGGTCGACCGTGAAGCCGTGTCGCTGCAAATCACCGGCACCAACGGTCAGCTACCGCGCCGGGCGCTGCAGAGCACGCTGCTCGACCGCTGTGAACAGGTGGTCAGCACATCACTGACGGTGCGCAACCTCTGCAAACCTACGCTTCCGGTTTATCCGCCTGCCGAAGATCGTTTCCACTGGCGGGTGCTGAGCCACCTCGGCTCCGGGTTCCTGAATATGATGAGCACCGCCGAAGTGCTGCGCGGGACGCTTGCGCTCTACAATTGGCAGGAGGGTGAGCTGAACACCCGTCGTCTGGAGGCGATTCAGCAGGTGGCACATCATCGCCTGCAGCGGTTCGAGCAGGGCTTCCTGCTGCGGGGTCTTGATATTGAGGTCACTCTCGACAGCAACGGTTTTACCGGCGAGGGCGATATTCACCTGTTCGGTGAAATGCTCAGCCGCTTCTTTGCGCTGTATGCCGATATGAACCAGTTCAACCAGCTCACCCTCATCGTTCAGCCAGAAGGAAAATGCATCCGGTGGAAAGAGAACCACAGTCCGCGCCTGCCCGGCTGATAGCGCAGTTGGGTAACCGGCTGCCGTACATGAACTTTTATCGCTTCTGCCAGGTACTGGAGCAGAGCCAGCCGGGTAAACCGGTTATCGGCAGCAACTGGCAGGTGCGTCATGAGCCGGTACGCTTCCGGCCACATCCGGGAATGGGTTTCCCGGCCTCTGAAATCAAAGGTGTGGAATTACCAGAGCATCCGCACCTGCCGCCGACGGTACGTATCACCTTTATGGGGCTTTACGGTGCAGAGTCTCCGCTGCCGACGCACTATATCGATGACATCGCCCAGCGCCGCGAAGGGTACGAGGCGACAGCGGATTTCCTCGATATCTTCAACCACCGGCTGATTGCCCAGTACTACCGCATCTGGCGTAAGCACTCGTACCCGGCGACCTTCGAAGAAGGCGGTAAGGATAAAACCTCGCAGTACCTGCTGGGGCTGGCCGGGCTCGGGATTGACGGCTGCACGGACAGTATTGCGGCCCCGGCTTCACGCTTTCTGGCGCTGCTGCCGGTGATGCTGCTGCCGGGACGGACCGCAGAAGGTATGGCCTCGCTGGTGCGCCTGCTGGCACCCAACACGCAGGCGAAAATCTGGCATTACGACAAACGCCGTGTGCCGCTGAAGAAACTGCTGACCATGAGTGTCAGCCAGCCTGTCACTCTGACAAACCGCCCGGTGATGGGCAACTATGCCACCGACGTGAACAGCCAGGTGCTGATGCGCCTGACTACCACGGACCCGGCTGAAGTGCAGGGCTGGTTACCAGGCGGGGAGCTTCACACGGATTTAATGGCACTGCTGCATGTGTATCTTGGGTCGCGCCTCGATGTCCGCCTGCAACTGTGTATCGACCGTAGCCTGCTGCCGGACGCGACGATGAGGACTAAACCTAAAGCTGGCGCAGTGCAACTGGGTCGCACTGCCGTGATGCGCCCTCTTAATGCGGCGAACACTGCCGCACACCCCAAAACCATAACCATCAATCTTGGCCGCTATGAGCGGGTACAGGAAAATATTCACCGCAGGGAGACCGATGAAGATGGCGATTATCGCTGGTAAATTTACTCAGATTGCGCTGGCTGCGGGTATCACACTGATACTGGTGGGCTGTGGGCTGACTCAAAAAGTGACAGACGGCACCGTTGCTGTGACCAAATCGATTTTTTATAAGCAGGTAAAAAACCTGCATTTGGATATACGCGCCCGCGAAGCCGTGAACAGCAATGCCAGCGGCGTGGCGTTGTCCACGGTTGTCAGGGTTTATCAGTTGAAAGACCGCAAGACCTTCGACAGTACGGACTACTCGTCACTGTTTAAGGCTGACAGTCAGGCTATCAAGGCAGATCTGGTCGCGGAGAAAGATATCCGCCTGCAGCCGGGTGGGGCGGTGATGGTGGATATGCCGATGGAGAAAAGCGCACAGTATGTGGCGGTGGCCGGGATGTTTATGTCGCCGGATCAGGTGAATAACACCTGGCGGGTGGTACTGAGTCGCGATGACCTTGACCCGGACAAAGCCCGGGTGATTGAGGCTGGTAACAACCGACTGACCCTGCAGGCGCTGAAAGATGAATGAGTCCCCCCGTCCTTCGCTGTATGAAACGCTCTACGGCAACGTTATCGGCGGTCTCGGCCTTGACCAAATTAGTGAAGAAAATCAGGTCATCCTCTCGATACTGGATAACATTCAGCGCGTTCTTAACTGCCGTGCGGGTACGCTGGCGCACTTGCCGGACTACGGCCTGCCAGATATGACCAAAATCCTCCAGGGGATGCCGGGTACCGCCCATGAGCTGATGGGGACATTGTCTGCCGTCCTGCACAAATATGAACCCCGTTTGAAAAAAATAGCCGTTGTCCTGCTGGAGCAGAACGTCCCGGGTGAACTGCGCTATGTCATTGATGCTGAGCTCAAAGGTATTGGTCTGGTGCGTTACGGAACCGAGTTTATGCCCGAGGGGCGGGTCCTGTTGCGGTACCTGAAGCAACAGAAGTATCTCGACACGACAACCCGTATGTAAGGCCGGGTAGCACTATGTCAGTAAAATCACCGTGCCTCAAAAATCTTCCATAGTTTCAGACTCGTCAAATGGATATCTGGTCATGAATGACATTACCCCACATAAAATTAAAGCCGGCGGCGATCCGCGTACCCTGCCGGATTATGCAGCCTTGCGTGATGAACTGAGTAAGTTGACCCATCCGGCGCGCCCGGATGTGAACTGGCAATACGCCGAAAAGCTCTGCCTTTCATTATTTGAAAAAAACGGTGTTGAACTGCAGACGGCTGCCTGGTATACGCTTGTGCGGACGCATCTGGCCGGATTGTCTGGTTTGAATGAAGGACTGGTAATACTGGAGGTGATGATTGGTCATCGGTGGGGTGCACTCTGGCCTCAGCCTGTACATGCCCGCATGGAAATCCTCAGTGGTCTGAGTCAGCGTCTGCAGCAACGGATGCGCACGCTCCTGCTGAATTACAGCGACCTCTACCAGCTATATCGGGCAGAGCAGTTGCTTACCGGTCTCTGTGTCGTGCTAGAGCGCCTGGGACTTAAACACCTGAGTCAGTTTGATGTCTTGCGTGCGCTGATGCAGAACAATGCCGTCCGGCTGGAAAACGGTGATGACACCTCCTGTTGTGCTGGTGCGATCATTGAGCCTGGTATCGTGCTGCCTGCTACGGTAATGAAGAGGGCGGGGGAAGCAACGAGCGCCCTTGCCGGTCATCCGCCTGAAGGGAGTGACGTGCCGGATAGTACAGAGATGGAGGGGGATGTCGCGCAATCAGAACGGCAGGCGAATATCGAAGTCCAGGCGGCAATGCCCGCGCCGGTAAAAAAATCGAAATCCTTCGCCGCCGGGATGTGCACCATGCTGGTGATCAGCGCGGCGACGGTGTGGGGTTGGCATATCTTACTTCGGTCTGACCCACTCCAGACTCAGCTCTCAGCCTCACTGGCACCGTTACCTGCAACACTCACACCTACGCAACTGGATGTGTTGCGCCAGCGATCCTCGTTATCACCTGCGGTAATCACACAAACGCAGCAGCAGCTTGCCCGACTGGACAAGCTTCCCCCGGACTGTAATATCGCCTGGGGCAGGCAGCTTCTGGAACAGGCTCAGGCGCTGTGGCCAGAGCAAGCAAAACCTCTGGCACAACACTGGCAACAACGCCTTAATGCTGCCGTATTGCCAACAGAACAGTTGAATGGCTGGCATCAGGGAATGACGACGCTACAAAAACTAAGTGAGAGGCTGAACGGGCTTGATGAGCAGAAGGGTAAATACATGACGGTCAGTGAGCTGAAATCAGTGGTCTTTTCCGCTATGCAGTCCTTTAATCAATCCATTCCCGCTGAAGAGCGATTGCGGGCATTATCACAAATACCCGCGGGCAAACCTTTACCGGTTGCTGACAGGACTCAACTGGAGATGCATCTGAAGCAGTTAGCTGCCCGCTATGCCGAAATAAAACAGAACGCATCTGAATGAAATTATATTATTCAGTTTATTACTGTAATAACCGCGCCAGATAGCCTGTCGGAGATTTACTCTCTCCTGAACATCGATTCTCTTCTGTTCCGGTATACACCGCCCGACAGTTGGCAAGTCTGTAAGTATGAGCAATAGATGTTTCATGTACGGGTACTGTGAGCCATTAGTGTTGACCATGAGAGAGAAAAAGCGTCTGGATATAAAGGGTCAAATCCAGTCTGCGGGCTTTGCAGCCTCGACCTGGCGTGCATTCAGCGGTATTTGAGAGCCTCACTGTTTATTGAACAGAATAAACCCACACTAAGACCTGCAAACGCTCATTACTTTACGTTAAAACCGTAGACATCGGTTGATACTCCATGGCCATAGTCGAAGGTTTACTACGGATTACGAGGGAGGCGATTGAATCCGAAAGAGGTCGGGAGAGGCATATATGGTGTCCCCTGCAGGAATCGAACCTGCAACTAGCCCTTAGGAGGGGCTCGTTATATCCATTTAACTAAGGGGACGAAGCGGCGGGAGTATAGCGTTTTTTTCCTTGTCCGTTAAGCATCTATGGATTAACTGCTTAAACTGTCGCCACTTAAGGATGTTTTTTCGCCTTGAGCCGCTCTTTTTTGGCGTTGCTCATGTCATTACGAATCTGCGCATGACTGAGTAGCGCAAAAATAAAAGTACCGCCGCAAATGTTGCCAGCCAGCGTCGGCAGCGCGAAGGGCCAGATGAAATCCTGCCAGGGTAGCGAGCCGTTGAAGACTAGGTAAAAAATCTCGACGCTGCCAACGACAATATGGGTAGTATCAGCAAGCGCAATCAGCCAGGTCATCATGATGATCACCACGATTTTTGCCGCGCCGGCGGCGGGAAACATCCAGACCATGGTTGCCACCAGCCAGCCGGAAATAATCGCATTGGCGAACATTTCAGATGGCGTATTTTTCATGACCTTTAAACTGATCTCCTGAAACGCGCCGCGGGTGGCATCGTCAAAAATCGGCATCATATTAAAGGCCCAGGCCGCAATTGCCGTACCGACCAGATTGCCGATAAGCACCACGCCCCAGAGCCGTAACAGGAGGCCGATATTCCCGGAGGTGGGTTTATGCATGATGGGTAATACTGCGGTGACGGTATTCTCGGTAAACAGTTGCTGGCGAGCCAGGATGACAATAACAAACCCGAAGGTATAACCCAGATTCTCCAGTAAATACCCTCCGGGGATCTCACCCAGGTGAACATGGAAAATCCCTTTAGCCACCATCGATGCCCCCATCGACAGACCGGCGGCTACCGCCGACCACAGAAGAGCAAGGGCATCGCGCTCCAGCTCTTTTTCCCCCTCCTGACGGATCTCTTCATGGGTGGCCATCGCCCGCGAGGGCAGGCGCTTCTCGTTGACCTCAATCGGTTCACCATCCTGTTTTTCGTCGCTTTCAACCTCCACATCTTCGTTATGATGGCGATCGTGAGCGTTGAGATCTGTCGTCATGGAATTTCCTCCTGCATTTTTTTGTTCTCATAAGCGTAGAGAGGTTTCATCCGGCTGGCCCGGAATAACCTCCTAAATTTTTACTAATGGCAAGATTAGCAATACGGATATTGCAAAATATGTATAGAATCAGGGCGCAACAATTATGCCAAAGAAGGCTATGCTGAAAGCAGGCACCAGATTGCAATTTGCTTCGGGCGGTATCGTAATGGCGGCTGTAGTCCCCGGATAACCCACAGCAATAGCCAAAATTAACAGGGAGACACCTATGAATTTTCGCCTGTCGGCGCTTGCGCTTGGCGCTACATTGCTGGTGGGATGTGCCAGTTCCAGCTCTGGCGATCTGCCGCAGGGGCATTCAGACCCGCTGGAAGGGTTTAACCGTACGATGTTCAACTTCAACTTTAACGTGGTGGATCCGTACGTGCTGCGTCCGGTTGCCGTTGCCTGGCGTGATTATGTCCCGCAGCCGGCGCGCAACGGGCTGAGTAACTTTACCAGCAACCTTGAAGAACCGGCGGTGATGGCGAACTACTTCCTGCAGGGCGATCCCTATAAAGGTATGGTGCACTTTACCCGCTTCTTCCTTAACACTCTTCTTGGGATGGGCGGCCTGGTTGATGTCGCTGGAATGGCGAACCCGAAACTGCAGCGTGTTGAACCGCATCGCTTTGGTAGCACCCTGGGCCACTATGGCGTGGGTTACGGCCCTTATGTGCAACTGCCGTTCTATGGCAGCTTTACGCTGCGTGATGAAGGTGGTGATATGGCTGATGGTCTTTATCCGGTGCTTTCCTGGCTGACCTGGCCGATGTCCATCGGTAAGTGGGCGGTTGAAGGGGTTGAGACCCGTGCCCAGTTACTGGATTCCGACGGCCTGCTGCGCCAGTCTTCCGACCCGTATATCATGGTTCGCGAAGCCTACTTCCAGCGTCATGACTTTATTGCCAACGGCGGTAAACTCACGCCGGCTGAGAACCCTAATGCTCAGGCGATTCAGGGCGATCTGAAAGATATCGACTCGCAGTAAACAAAATTAAAGATGACAACAAAAAAGGGTGAACTCGCGTTCCCCCTTTTTTTATACTGCCAGATCTATCAGAAGCGGTAGTTGAAGTTCGCGCCGTACAGCCAGGCTTTGCCTTCAGAACGGAAGGTGTAAGGACCTTCTTTAATTTCTACATGCTGACCGTGCATGTATGAAACACCCACATCAACCGAAGCATCTTTGTTGAAGGCATAGGTGGTCCCCGCGCTCAGCCACAGACGATCCTGATCCGGGATGGAGATAGAACGAGTGGCAGCAGGTACCGGGCTATCATCGAAGGCGATACCGGTACGGAAGGTCCAGTTATCGTCGTAGTAATAGGTGGTGCCCAGCGCGATGCGGTAGGCGTCCTTAAAGCTCTCGTCTTTATAGAACAGTGTTTGGCCGTTGCTGCCGGTCGCTTTCAGCTCCTGGAACTGGCTCCAACTGGTATAAGCAAGGCTATAGTGCACGGCCCATTTTGGCGCCACGCGGTTGTAACCTGACACTTCCCACATTTCTGGCAGGTTCAGCGTCAGAGAGCCCGGGATTGTCGAACCGCCGGTTGGGTAAGGGAAGCCCGGCACAGCCGTATTCATATTGCTACGATAATCACCGTCGAAATCGATTTTAACTTCAGACCGGTAGGTTAGGCCGTAGCGGTTGTTTTTGTCCACTTCATACAGAATGCCCGCGTTCCAGCCAAATCCCCACTTATCACCTTTCAAGCGAGCAATCTGTTGATCCGCTGGAATCGCTGCGAGCTGCTGCGCTTTGGCAATCGCTGCTGGCCGCGCAGCAGCTGGTAAATTAGGCACCTGCTGCATAATCTGGCCCGCAGCGAGCATACCAGCATCACCAGCATAACGTTCAATTTTCGCCTTGGCGTAGATCGCATCAAAGCCAAGACCAAAACTCCAGTGGTCGTTAAGGCGATAAGCACCGCTCAGGTTCAGGTTGACAGTTGTCAAATCTGTTTGGCCGCCCATGGTCCCGGCAGCATAATCGTCGGCGTACTCGGTAGCCAGACCGTAGTTAGAAGTAATTGAAGCCCCCCAACCAAACTGATCGTTAATCGGGGCAACGTAATGTAAATTCGGCACCCAGGCGGTGGGGGCAATATTGTCAGCATTCAGACTTTTGCCAGATGGCGACTTGCCAGAAATATTCACATCGGGATCAATAAATATCGCACCGGCGGACATTGTCGGGCGATCGAACATCATAATCAATGCGGGGTTACGGCTGACATTGCCCGCGTCGTCAGCAATCGCACCTTCACCGGAATAGGCGCGGCCGAGACCTGATGAAGAGAATTCATTTAACTGAAAGCCTGCTGACCAGGCCTGTGTTGAAACAAGTGCTACAGCCACTGCGAGGGCAGATTGGGTAAAGCGGGTTTTCTGGCTCATGCCCATAACCTCATTGAGTTATTTTTATTTAAACTATGTTACATGCCGTAACAGAAGCGCGAAGTGTAGGGTCTGCTTTACGACAGAGAAATCAGACCAGTGCGCTGAGTATAGGTCTGACCAGATGAGATGTTGCAAGTTTGTTTATGAAGTTTTTCAATTGTGATACGAAAAAAGAGATCCAGTTAGCAAAAATACCCTCGTTCGCCTTATCTAAACAGGGCGTTTTTTGTTTTGGATCATTTTTAAGTGTGATTTCGGTCACTTAGGACCTTTGTCGCCATTAACGACTGGAGGCCGGGAAGCGCCGCGCGTAAAATAACCTCATTATTTGTCTGGCACCTTGAGTGCATATACAGAGGAAATCTACGATGAGTAAATGTAGTGCTGATGAAACCCCGGTTTGCTGCTGTATGGATGTTGGCACCATTATGGACAACACTGATTGCACCGCCTCTTACAGCCGGGTTTTTGCCCATCGCGCCGAAGCGGAACAAACTCTCGCCGCGTTGACTGAGAGAGCACGTGGCGTGGAATCTGAACCGTGCAAAATTACCCCGACCTTTCGCGACGTTGAAGGCGGTGTACAGATGGATATCGATTTTGTCTTCTGTTGTGAAGCCGAAACGCTCATTTTCCAACTCGGTCTGCGTTAATTTCTCCTCAACGCCCCTCCCGTCAGGGGCGTTATCTTCTCCTTCCTGTGTGTTTTGGCTCCCACTTTTTCTCTTCGCCGATTGGCTTAATGTAAAAAATTAGTTAAAACTGATATCAGGTCAGACCACTTGGTTTTATCGGTTAACAGGGGAAAGTCATGAGTCAGGCATTACCGCTTGTCACCCGCCAGGGCGATCGCATTGCCATTGTCAGCGGTTTACGTACGCCGTTTGCCCGTCAGGCCACGGTATTTCACGGTGTTCCCGCCGTTGATTTGGGGAAAATGGTTATCAGCGAAATGCTGGCTCGTAGCGATATCCCCCCGGAAATGATTGAGCAGTTGGTATTTGGCCAGGTGGTGCAGATGCCCGAAGCACCCAATATTGCGCGCGAAATTGTGCTTGGCACCGGCATGAGCGTACATACCGATGCTTACAGCGTAAGTCGGGCCTGCGCCACCAGTTTTCAGGCTGTCGCCAACGTCGCGGAGAGTCTGATGGCGGGAACGATCCGCGTAGGCATTGCCGGCGGGGCCGACTCTTCATCCGTTCTGCCTATCGGCGTCAGTAAAAAGCTGGCCCACACGCTGGTGGATGCCAATAAAGCGCGCACTCTCGGGCAGCGTCTGAAGCTTTTCTCCCGTTTACGGCTTCGCGATCTTTTACCGGTACCGCCTGCGGTGGCTGAATATTCGACCGGGCTACGGATGGGGGATACCGCAGAGCAAATGGCAAAAACATGGGGGATTACCCGCGAGCAGCAGGACGCGCTGGCGCACCGTTCGCACCAGCTGGCGGCGAAAGCCTGGGAAGAAGGGAAGCTGGCCTCTGAGGTGATGACCGCGTATGTGCCGCCGTTCCGTGAGCCGCTGGAAAACGACAACAATATTCGTAAAAATTCAACTCTGGCTGATTACCAAAAGTTACGTCCCGCTTTTGACCGCAAGCATGGTTCGGTCACTGCGGCAAACAGTACGCCGCTAACCGACGGTGCCGCAGCGGTGATCATGATGACCGAGTCTCAGGCCAAAGCGCTGGGCTTAACGCCGCTTGGCTACCTGCGTAGCTACGCCTTTACCGCCATCGATGTCCGCCAGGATATGCTGTTGGGGCCGGCGTGGTCAACGCCGCTGGCGCTGGAAAGGGCGGGGCTGACGCTGGCTGATTTAACGCTTATCGATATGCATGAGGCTTTTGCCGCGCAGACGTTGGCAAATCTTCAGTGCCTGGCCAGCGACCGCTTTGCCCGTGACGTTCTCGGGCGCTCGCAGGCGACCGGAGAAGTCGATGAAAGTAAATTCAATGTTCTCGGTGGTTCCATTGCTTACGGACATCCTTTTGCCGCTACCGGCGCGAGGATGATTACCCAGACGCTGCATGAACTGCGGCGCAGGGGGGGTGGATTTGGCCTGGTTACCGCCTGCGCGGCGGGTGGCCTCGGCACGGCGATGATTCTGGAGGCGGAATAATGGACATGGCATCGGCTTTTACCCTTGATATTCGTCCAGACAACGTTGCCGTCATCACCATCGATTCTCCCGGTGAAAAGATGAATACCCTGAAGGCTGAATTTGGCCAGCAGGTGCGGGCGATCGTGCGACAGATTCGTGATAATAAATCCCTCCGCGGCGTCGTGCTGATTTCCGCAAAGCCGGACAATTTTATCGCCGGCGCGGATATCAATATGATTGCCAGGTGTGCCACTGCTCAGGAAGCGGAAGCGCTCGCCCGCCAGGGGCAACAAATTATGGCCGAGATCCATGGGCTGGCGATTCCGGTGATTGCCGCTATCCACGGCGCCTGCCTGGGCGGTGGCCTTGAGCTGGCGCTGGCCTGTCATGGACGAGTCTGCAGCGATGATGATAAAACACGTCTGGGTTTGCCAGAGGTCCAGTTGGGGCTGCTGCCGGGCTCTGGCGGTACCCAGAGACTACCCCGACTGATCGGTGTCAGCAGTGCCCTGGAGATGATTCTGACCGGCAAGCAGCTTCGTGCGCGTCAGGCGTTAAAAGCGGGGCTGGTGGATGAGGTGGTTCCGCAATCGATTATGCTGCAGACGGCGGTGGAACTGGCGCTGAAAGGACGGCCGACGAGCCGCAGTATGCCGATTCGCGAGCGCGTGCTTGCCGGGGCGCTGGGCCGCAGCCTGTTGTTTCGGCTGGTGGCGAAAAAGACCCAACAGAAAACCCAAGGCAACTATCCTGCTGCCGGGCGTATTCTGCAGGTGATTGAAAATGGATTGGCCCACGGTTGTAGCAGCGGCTACGCCGAGGAAGCGCGGGCCTTCGGTGAGCTGGTGATGACGCCGCAATCCCAGGCATTAAGATCGATATTTTTTGCCAGTACCGATCTGAAGAAAGATTGCGGCGCCGATGCGCAGGCTGGGCCGCTGAATCGCATCGGCGTTCTCGGCGGTGGTCTGATGGGCGGTGGAATTGCTTATGTTACCGCCTGTAAAGGCGGGCTTCCGGTGCGTATCAAAGATATTCAGGCCCGGGGAATTAACCATGTGCTGAAATACAGCTGGGATCTGCTGAATAAGCAGGTTCGCCGTCGCTATCTGCGGGCCAGCGAGCGGGATCGTCAGCTGGCGCTGATTTCCGGTACCACGGATTATCAGGGGTTTGCCCGTCGCGATGTGGTGATCGAGGCGGTCTTCGAGGATTTAGCCCTTAAACAGCGGATGGTGGCCGAGATCGAAGCACACTGCAGCCCGCAGACGATCTTTGCTTCCAATACCTCTTCGCTACCCATCGGCGACATTGCGGCGCAGGCCAGTCGACCAGGGCAGGTGATTGGCCTGCATTTCTTCAGCCCGGTAGAGAAAATGCCGCTGGTTGAAGTGATCCCTCATCAGCATACCGATCCGCAGACGATTGCGACGATCGTGAAGCTGGCCAAAATGCAGGGGAAAACGCCGATCGTTGTGGCGGACACCGCGGGTTTCTACGTTAACCGTATCCTGGCACCCTACATCAACGAAGCGATGCGTCTGCTCATGGAAGGCGAGCCCATCGAGCATATCGATAAATCATTGGTGAGGTTCGGTTTTCCTGTTGGGCCGATTCAACTGCTGGATGAAGTCGGAATTGATACCGGGACCAAAATTCTGCCGGTACTGGAGGCCGCGTGGGGAGAACGTTTTAGCCCGCCTGCAAACATCATTGATGCGATCTTGAATGACGATCGCAAAGGTAGAAAAAATAGCCGCGGTTTCTATCTTTATGAGACAAAAGGGCGTACAAGCAAAAAACGGCCTGATGCTGCGGTCTATTCGCTGCTGGGCGTTTCTGCGCCGCAGGTGCGCTTATCCGCACAGCAGATAGCCGAGCGTTGTGTGATGATGATGCTTAACGAAGCCGCACGCTGCTTCGATGAGCAGGTCATCCGCGGTGCTCGCGATGGCGACATTGGCGCCGTGTTTGGTATTGGCTTCCCGCCGTTTCTTGGCGGCCCGTTCCGTTATATGGATAAGCTCGGGGCGGGTGAAGTTGTTGCCATCTTGCAACGTCTGGCCGCTCAGTACGGCCCACGGTTTACCCCATGCGAAAATTTATTACGCATGGCCGGGCAGGGGGCAACCTTTTGGCCCGCAGCTGAACGGATGACCTAAGTTCTGGTCAAAGAAGATAAATCCGGCGATGAATGACGCTGTTGGCTGGCTGTTTTGTAAACAATCATTGACTATACTTACGCCATTGAGGTAAAAAACAGCGTTTCATTCGTTGGATGGATCAGGCACAATGCCCGGCCACCGGGTCGACTGCGTGCTATCTACGCAGGTAAGACTGCGGTGCTTCTGGTTAACAAAAGCGGTGCAATATGCAAGTTTTTATCATGCGTCACGGCGACGCTGCCCTCGATGCAGCCAGTGACTCGGTTCGTCCCTTAACCGTTTGTGGTTGTGATGAGTCCCGTCAGATGGCAACCTGGCTGAAAGGTCAGAAAGTGGATATTGAACGGGTTCTTGTCAGTCCTTACCTGCGTGCTGAACAGACGTTGGATGTGGTAAGAGAGTGTATGGACCTGCCCGAAAATGTCGACGTGATGCCGGAGCTCACGCCGTGTGGCGATGTTGGCATGGTCAGTGCCTGGCTTCAGACGCTGGCCAATGAAGGCGTTTCAACGGTGCTGGTTGTTTCGCACCTGCCGCTGGTGGGGTACCTCGTCTCAGAGCTGTGCCCGGGAGAAACTCCCCCGATGTTCAGCACTTCGGCTATTGCCTGCGTCACCCTTGATGTTGATGGCAAGGGCGAGTTCAACTGGCAGATGAGCCCCTGCAATCTGAAGATGGCGAAAGCTATCTGACTCCCCGGGGCGTCCGTATTACGGAAGCTCCGGCGGCTGCCACTCTTCAACTTCAATCAGCACCAGCAGTGCGGCGTCCCCGCCGTACTCTTTTGGCGCCTGATGAAAAGCCATTATGTGCGGATGTTGCGCAAGCCAGAGCGGCGTTTGCTGCTTGAGGATGTGTTTCCCGTGCCCGTGCATTACGCAGGCGCAAAAGACATGCTCGCGACGGCAGGCGGCGATCAGCGCCCCCAGCTCCTGCTTCGCCTGCTGCTGGGTTAACCCGTGCAGATCGAGAAACAGCTCTGGTGAATAATCCCCGCGGCGCAGTTTTTTCAGTTCAAAATGGCTTACATCCGGGCGAACATATTTTACCGCCCCTTCGGTATTTAGCAGCGGCTGAAACTCATCGGAAAAATAGTGGCTGTTATCAGCCTGCTCCTGAAGCAAGCGCTTTGGCGGTACCTCGGTGATTTTCTTGCGCAGCGGGCGGTGCACGATGGTGTCTTGCTTAATCTGACGCGTGCCGGTCATTAACTGCCGGAACAATGCCTGATCCTCGTCGCTTAGCGATGTTTTCTTTTTCATTGCCCACTCTCATCATTTCTTTTCTCTAGTTTACCCGACTCGGCCTCTGTTCAGGCAAGCAAAACGTATTTTTCCCCTCCCGCCCGACGTAAGAATGCTGATTTATCGCCGTCTTCATGGCAAACTAGCCGCCGAATTTACAGTAGAGCGTGTCCTGGAGGATGGCGTGGATAAAATTTTTGTTGATGAAGCGGTCAATGAGCTGCATACCATTCAGGACATGCTGCGTTGGGCGGTCAGTCGTTTCAGCGCGGCGAATATCTGGTACGGCCATGGCACGGACAACCCGTGGGATGAGGCGGTACAGCTGGTCATGCCATCGCTCTACTTGCCGCTGGATATCCCGGAGGATATGCACTCCGCGCGTCTGACTTCCAGCGAGAAACACCGCATCGTTGAGCGCGTGATTCGCCGGATCAACGAACGTATTCCGGTTGCCTATTTGACCAATAAAGCCTGGTTCTGCGGCCATGAATTTTTCGTGGACGAACGGGTGCTGGTGCCGCGTTCCCCGATCGGTGAGCTTATCAATAATCACTTCGCCGGCCTGATTGACCACTCACCGCAGCACATTCTGGATATGTGCACCGGCAGCGGCTGTATTGCGATCGCCTGCGCTTACTCTTTCCCGGAAGCGGAAGTGGATGCGGTGGATATCTCCGTTGATGCGCTGGCCGTTGCCGAGCAAAACGTTGAAGCGCACGGTTTGATCCATCAGATCACGCCGATTCGTTCCGATCTGTTCCGCGACCTGCCGAAAGTGCAGTACGACCTGATCGTCACCAACCCGCCGTACGTTGATGAAGAAGATATGTCCGATCTGCCTGGCGAATATCGTCATGAGCCGGTACTGGGCCTGGCTTCCGGCAGTGATGGTCTGAAGCTGACGCGCCGTATCCTCGGTAATGCGCCGGATTATCTCAGCGACAACGGTATTCTGATTTGTGAAGTCGGTAACAGCATGGTACATCTGATTGAACAGTATCCGGACGTGCCGTTTACCTGGCTTGAATTTGAAAATGGCGGGGATGGCGTCTTCATGCTGACCAAAGCACAGCTGATCGCCGCCCGCGCGCATTTCGGCATTTATAAAGACTAAAAAACAACACGCAAACATGACGGAGCCGTGATGGCAGGAAACACAATTGGACAACTTTTTCGCGTCACTACCTTCGGCGAGTCGCACGGTCTGGCGCTGGGCTGCATTGTTGACGGAGTGCCGCCGGGCATTCCGCTGACGGAAGCTGACCTGCAGCACGATCTGGATCGTCGTCGTCCGGGGACGTCGCGCTACACCACGCAGCGCCGTGAACCGGATCAGGTGAAGATCCTCTCTGGCGTATTCGAAGGGGTAACCACCGGTACCAGTATCGGATTACTGATTGAAAATACCGACCAGCGCTCTCAGGATTACGGTGCGATCAAAGACGTATTTCGTCCTGGGCACGCCGATTACAGCTACGAGCAGAAATATGGCCTGCGCGATTATCGTGGCGGCGGGCGTTCCTCAGCGCGTGAAACCGCGATGCGGGTGGCGGCTGGCGCGATTGCCAAAAAGTATCTCGCGGAAAAATTCGGTATTGTTATCCGCGGTTGTCTGACCCAGATGGGCGAGATTCCTCTGGCGATCAAAGACTGGCAGCAGGTTGAACAAAACCCGTTCTTCTGCCCGGATCCGGATAAAATCGAGGCGCTTGATGAGCTGATGCGTGGCCTGAAAAAAGAGGGCGATTCCATTGGTGCAAAAGTGACCGTGGTCGCCGACGGCGTGCCTCCTGGATTTGGTGAGCCGGTATTTGACCGTCTGGATGCCGATATCGCCCATGCGCTGATGAGCATCAATGCGGTGAAGGGTGTGGAAATTGGCGATGGTTTTGAGGTGGTGAAACTGCGCGGCAGCCAAAACCGTGATGAAATCACCAAAAACGGTTTCCAGAGCAACCATGCAGGCGGCATTCTTGGCGGTATCAGCAGCGGTCAGCAGATCGTCGCGAATATTGCGCTGAAGCCGACCTCCAGCATCACCGTGCCGGGCCATACGATTAACCGTCACGGTGAAGAAGTTGAGATGATCACCAAAGGGCGCCACGATCCTTGCGTGGGCATCCGCGCGGTGCCGATCGCGGAAGCTATGCTGGCGATCGTGCTAATGGATCACTTTATGCGTCAACGCGCGCAAAATGGCGACGTGACGACATCAATTCCTCGCTGGTAATCGATGAAAAAAACCGTTATCGCTCTGCTGGCGCTGGTCGCCAGCTCTGCCTGCCTTGCGGCGACGCCATGGCAAAAAATCACCCAGCCGATTAGCGGCAGTGCGCAGTCAATTGGCGCATATGCGAACGGCTGCATTGTCGGCGCGCAGGCGCTGCCGCTGAGTGCGAGCAGTTACCAGGTCATGCGCACCGACCAGCGCCGCTACTTTGGCCATCCGGACCTGATCCAGTTTATTCAGCGCCTGGGCAATCGGGTGCAGAGTCAGGGAATGGGGACGCTGTTGATTGGCGATATGGGGATGCCGGCAGGCGGGCGCTTTAACGGCGGCCATGCCAGTCACCAGAGCGGGCTGGATGTTGATATTTTCCTTCAACTGCCGCAGACGCGCTGGAGCGCAGCACAGCTCCTGAAACCGCAGGCGCTGGATCTGGTGGCTCGTGACGGCAAGAACGTGGTTCCGTCACTGTGGAGCCCGCAAATCAGCCATCTGATTAAACTGGCGGCAGAAGATGACGACGTCACGCGTATCTTCGTGAATCCGGCAATCAAGCAGCGGCTCTGCCTGGATGCTGGCAACGATCGTGGGTGGTTACGCAAAGTCCGGCCGTGGTTCCAGCATCGTGCGCACATGCACGTTCGTCTGCGTTGTCCGGCAGGTAGCCTGGAGTGCGAAGAACAGGCGCCACCGCCGTCAGGCGATGGCTGCGGCGCGGAGCTACAAAGCTGGTTTGAACCCCCGAAACCTGGGACAACCTCTCCTGTGAAGAAGACGCCGCCTCCGCTGCCGCCTTCCTGTCAGGCGCTACTGGATGAGCATGTGCTGTAATGGAAAGCTTTATTGAGCTATTTATGGTGTCGCCGACGGTACTGGCGGCACTGTTTTTCGTGGCCGTTCTGGCGGGATTTATTGATTCTCTGGCGGGCGGCGGCGGGCTGCTGACGGTTCCGGCGCTGATGGCGGCAGGGCTGTCTCCGGCGCAGGCGCTGGCGACAAACAAGCTGCAGTCCTGTGGGGGATCGCTTTCTGCATCGCTCTATTTTATCCGCCGCAAGGTGGTCAACCTGGCGGATCAGAAGCTTAATATCCTGATGACGTTTATCGGCTCAACCTCCGGTGCGCTGCTGGTGCAGCACGTCCAGTCCGATATTCTGCGCCAGATCCTGCCGGTGCTGGTAATCGGCATTGGCCTGTACTTCCTGCTGATGCCAAAATTAGGCGAAGCAGACCGTCAGCGTCGTCTGTATGGCCTGCCGTTTGCCCTGATCGCCGGCGGCTGCGTAGGTTTTTATGATGGTTTTTTCGGCCCAGGCGCCGGCTCTTTCTATGCGCTGGCTTTCGTCACTCTTGCCGGATTTAACCTCGCCAAATCAACCGCTCACGCCAAGGTGCTCAACGCGACGTCGAATATCGGTGGGTTGCTGCTGTTTATCATTGGCGGCAAAGTGATTTGGGCGCCCGGATTCGTGATGATGGCGGGGCAGTTTATTGGCGCCCGCGCCGGTTCACGGCTGGTTCTGAGTAAAGGACAATCGTTGATTCGTCCGATGATTGTGGTTGTCTCCGCCGTGATGAGCGCGAAACTTCTTTATGACAGCCACGGTGCTGAAATTCTTCAGTGGTTGGGAATTCATTAATGCAACAGCAACACCATTATCAGCAGCTGATCGCTATTTTTGACGGCTGCTTTGCCGATGATTTTAATACCCGTCTGATTAAAGGCGATGACGAACCGATCTATCTTCCAGCAGATAGCGACGTGCCGTATAACCGCATTGTGTTTGCTCATGGCTTTTACGCCAGCGGTCTGCATGAGATTTCTCACTGGTGCATCGCGGGCAAAGCGCGTCGCGAACAGGTTGATTTCGGCTATTGGTACTGTCCGGATGGCCGTGATGTCATGACCCAGTGTCAGTTTGAAGATGTTGAGGTGAAACCCCAGGCGCTGGACTGGCTGTTTTGCGTGGCGGCAGGTTTTCCGTTCAACGTGAGCTGTGACAATCTGGAAGGCGACTTCGAACCTGATCGGATTGCCTTTCAGCGGCGAGTTCACGCACAGGTTATGACCTTGCTGGAGAATGGGATCCCTGAACGTCCGGCGCGCTTTATCCGCGCGTTACAAGAATATTATCAGACGCCGCCACTGACGGCAGAACAATTCCCGTGGCCGGAAGACCTGCAATAAAGCCACGTTTGACACTAAAAGAGGAAAGACAATGCTCGCGGAGTTTGAATCACGCATTCTGGCGTTGATTGATGAAATGGTAGACCACGCCAGTGATGATGAACTGTTTGCCAGCGGCTATCTGCGCGGCCACCTGACGCTGGCGGTAGCCGAGCTGGAAGGAGGGGACGATCACTCTGCGAAAGCAATCAACGAGCGGGTGATACGTAGCCTGGAGAAAGCGATCGGTGCAGGCGAACTGTCGCCGCCGGACCAGATTCTGGTGCAGGGAATGTGGAATAATTTATATCAGCGGGCAAAACAATAATCCTCTGAGCGCCGGACCTGAAAACCCGGCCGGGCAGCGCGACGCCGGGTATCACCCTGATGTCGCGCTGCTGTGGTCTTAACCGAACGCACTCACCGCCGTTCGGCTTATTTCACCGCTTTTCCCTTCAGCAG
>NZ_JBCNNS010000084.1:0-19327 GCF_039594335.1 Raoultella sp. | reverse complement strand
CGACGCTGGAGTCCTTTGTCGGCATGGTCGAGAAACTGGAGCAGCAGGGCGATCATCGCTGGCTGCTGCTGGATTTACCGGAAGGGTATTCCCCGCTGACTCGTTCGCTGCTTAGCGCCTGCGATCGCACGCTGGTGGTGGTGCATCCGGATGGCAACAGCCATATTCGCCTGCATCAACAGGCGCTGCCGGCGAAGGGCGATATCCTGATTAACGATCTGCGCGTCGGCAGCCAGCTACAGGAAGATTTATATCAGCTGTGGCTGGAGAGCCAGCGCCGTATTTTGCCGGTCGCGGTCCATCGTGATGAGGCGATGGCGGAGTGTCTGGCGGTGAAGCAGCCGCTGGGGGAATATCGTGCTGATTCGCTGGCCGCTGAAGAGATCCTGACCCTCGCCAACTGGTGCTTGTTGCACTATTCCGGCAAGAGGGCGCAATGATGCGCCTGAGTACCCTGCTACTGGCGCCTCCGGTCGCGCAACGCCTGAGTGAACGCTACAGCGATTACCGCCAGCACGGCGCATCGTGGCTGTCCGCATCGCTGGGCTGCCTGTGGGCGTCGCTGGTCTGGGCGCTGGTGCCGCTGGAAACACCGCGCTGGCAGGCGATTCTGAACAACCATCATGACTACTTCCCGCATATTAATCCCCATCGCCCGCGGCTGCTGGATCCGCTGCGCTATCTGCTGCAGTCCCTGTGGCTGCTGGTGACGCATGTCCCCGGGGCGGATACAAAAGCGAACTGGCGTTCGTTTGCCGCCATCAAAGGGGTGCACGGGCGCTACACCCAGTGGCTTGATACGCTTCCCGAACGGACGAACATCCGCACCGCCCATCTGAATAAGCACAAAGAGCTGGCGCACGTCAGCCCGAAACTGCGCAAGGCGATTCTTGGCGTGGTCGTCACTTTCTCGCTGGTGCTGTCGCTGCTGTGTATTACCCAGCCCTTTAACCCGCTTTCGCAGTTTATTTTCCTGATATTGCTGTGGGGCGTGGCGCTGCTGGTGCGTCGTATTCCTGGGCGTTTTTCGGCCCTGATGCTGATTGTCCTCTCGCTGACCGTCTCCTGCCGCTACATCTGGTGGCGCTATACTTCGACGCTGAACTGGGACGATCCTGTCAGTCTGGTGTGCGGCATTGTGCTGTTGTTTGCTGAAACCTATGCCTGGCTGGTGCTGGTGCTGGGCTATTTCCAGGTGATATGGCCATTGAATCGTCAGCCGGTCCCGTTACCCAAAGATATGGCCGAGTGGCCGACGGTGGATATTTTCGTTCCCACCTACAACGAAGACCTTAACGTGGTGAAAAACACCATTTATGCGTCGCAAGGTATCGACTGGCCGAAAGAAAAGCTCAATATCTGGATCCTCGATGACGGCGGGCGCGAAGAGTTTCGCCAGTTCGCCAAAGATGTCGGCGTGCATTACATCGCCCGCACGACTCACGAGCATGCAAAAGCCGGGAATATCAACAATGCGCTGAAGTACGCCAAAGGCGAATTTGTGTCGATCTTCGACTGTGACCACGTGCCGACACGTTCCTTCCTGCAGATGACCATGGGGTGGTTCCTGAAAGAGAAAGAACTGGCGATGATGCAGACGCCGCACCATTTCTTCTCACCCGATCCGTTTGAACGCAACCTGGGGCGTTTCCGGAAAACGCCGAACGAGGGGACCCTGTTTTACGGCCTGGTGCAGGATGGTAACGATATGTGGGACGCCACCTTCTTCTGCGGATCCTGCGCGGTGATTCGTCGCGTCCCACTGGATGAGATTGGCGGTATCGCAGTTGAAACGGTGACTGAGGATGCCCACACCTCCCTGCGTCTGCACCGTCGCGGTTACACGTCCGCCTATATGCGCATTCCGCAGGCCGCTGGCCTGGCGACCGAAAGTCTTTCGGCGCATATTGGCCAGCGTATTCGCTGGGCGCGTGGCATGGTGCAGATTTTCCGCCTGGATAACCCCTTGTTTGGTAAAGGGCTTAAGTTTGCGCAGCGGCTCTGTTACGTCAATGCGATGATGCACTTTTTATCCGGTATTCCCCGGCTGATCTTCCTCGTCGCACCGTTGGCATTTTTACTGTTGCACGCCTATATCATCTATGCGCCGGCGCTGATGATCGCGCTTTTCGTCTTACCGCATATGATTCACGCGAGCCTGACGAACTCGAAGATTCAGGGCAAGTATCGCCACTCTTTCTGGAGCGAAATCTACGAAACGACGCTGGCCTGGTATATCGCGCCGCCGACCTTTGTCGCGCTGATTAACCCGCATAAAGGCAAGTTCAACGTGACGGCGAAAGGAGGACTGGTGGAAAACGAATACGTCGATTGGGTCATTTCCCGTCCCTATATCTACCTGGTGCTGCTGAATCTGGTGGGCGTGGCTGCTGGGGTCTGGCGTTACCTCTATGGTCCGGAAAATGAGATTCTGACCGTTTGGGTCAGTATCGTCTGGGTGTTCTATAACCTGGTTATCCTTGGCGGCGCGGTGGCGGTCTCGGTGGAAAGTAAACAGGTCCGTCGTTCACACCGCGTCGAAATGAGCATGCCAGCGGCAATTGCGCGCGAAGATGGCCACCTGTTCTCCTGTACCGTGCATGACTATTCCGATGGCGGGCTGGGGATCAAAATTCACGGTAAGGCGCAGGTGCTGGAAGGGCAAAAAGTGAATCTGCTGCTCAAACGCGGACAGCAGGAATACGCCTTCCCGGTCAGGGTCACGCGCGTGAATGGCAGTGAAGTCGGTTTGCAGTTGATGCCGTTGACCAATCAACAACATATTGATTTTGTACAGTGTACGTTTGCCCGTGCTGATACGTGGGCACTTTGGCAGGATAGCTTCCCGGAAGATAAACCGATGGAAAGCCTGCTGGATATCCTGAAGCTGGGGTTCCGTGGATATCGTCACCTGGCGGAATTCTCGCCGCCGTCGGTGAAGGTTATTTTCCGCTCGCTCACCATGCTGGTTGCCTGGGTAGTCTCATTTGTTCCCCGTCGGCCTGAACGTGCCGCGGCGATACTCTCTTCGGAACCAGAAATGGCTCAACAATGAATGATGATAATGCGATGAAAAGAAAACTCTCCTTGATTTGTGCAGTGGCAGTGGGAATGGCTGGTTGGTCATCCTTCGCCTCTTTTGCGGAGCCGACGACGGCAGCCGCCGCTGCGGCGCCAGCGCCTGCGGCGAGGGACCCGATAGCCGGTGGCCTGATGGCTCCGGCTCCTGTCATTGCCGACAGCCAGCCGACGGCAACCCTTACCGCGCCGCCGGCGCCTGCAGTCGTCATGGAGAATGTTCCGACCCGCGACGTGAAGCTCTCTTTCGCCAGTATCGCCCCGGCGCCGGGCAGTATGATACTGCGCGGGGCGCATCCCGACGGCTCGGTAGAGTTTGGCATGCGCAGCGATGAGGTCGTGACGAAAGCCCTGTTGAATCTCGACTATACGCCGTCCCCTTCGCTACTGCCGGTGCAGTCGCAACTGAAGGTATATCTCAATGATGAGCTGATGGGCGTCCTGCCGGTCACCAAAGAGCAACTGGGCAAAAAAGTCAGCGCGCAGATCCCTATTGACCCCCTGTATATCACCGACTTCAACCGCGTGCGTCTGGTGTTCGTCGGCCACTATCGCGATGTGTGTGAGAACCCGGCCAGTAGTACGTTATGGCTGGACGTCGGGCGAGACAGCAATCTGGACCTGACCTATCAGGCGCAGGCGGTGCGTAACGATCTGTCCCATTTCCCGGTGCCGTTCTATGACCCTCGGGACAACCGTTCGCTGACGTTGCCGATGGTTTTCGCCTCCTCGCCGGATGCGCAGCAGCAGCAGGCGGCGGCGATTGTGGCCTCCTGGTTCGGCAGTAAAGCCGGCTGGCGCGGCCAGGCGTTCCCGGTACTGTTTAACAAACTGCCGGATCGCAATGCCATCGTGTTTGCGACCAACGATAAGCGCCCGGACTTCCTGCGTGAACATCCGCCGGTGAAGGCGCCGACCATCGAAATGATCACCCATCCGGACAACCCTTACCTCAAACTGCTGGTGGTCTTTGGCCGCGATGACAACGATCTGCTGCTGGCCGCCAGGGGGATTGCGCAGGGCAATATTCTGTTCCGCGGCAGCAGCGTCGTGGTCGACGACGTCAAAGAGTTGCAGGCGCGTAAACCTTATGACGCACCGAATTGGGTGCGTACCGATCGTGAAGTCACCTTCGGCGAATTGAAAACCTACGAACAGCAGCTTCAGTCCAGCGGTCTGGTGCCGGATTCCATTAACGTGGCGTTGAGTCTGCCGCCGGATCTCTATTTGCTGCGTGCCAACGGCATCGATATGCGGCTTAACTATCGCTACACCATGCCACCGATCAAAGACAGTTCGCGCATGGATATCAGCCTCAACGACCAGTTCCTGCAATCCTTCAGCCTGAACAGCTCTCAGGACGTGAATAAATTGATATTGCGTCTGCCGGTGTTGCAGGGTTTGCTCGACGGTAAAACGAACGTCAGTATCCCGGCGCTACGCCTCGGGGCGATGAACCAGCTGCGTTTTGATTTCCAGTACATGAATCCGATGCCGGGCGGCTCTATCGATAACTGTATTACCTTCCAGCCGGTGCAGAACCACGTGGTGATCGGTGACGATTCAACGATCGACTTCTCGAAGTATTACCATTTTATTGCCATGCCGGATCTGCGCGTGTTTGCCAATGCGGGCTTCCCGTATAGCCGGATGGCCGATCTTGCTGACACGCTGGTTGTGGTGCCATCCGCACCGACGGAGGGTCAGGTGGCGACGCTGCTGGAATCCGTTGGCGGTATCGGCGCGCAGACTGGCCTGGCGGCTATCAATATGCAGGTCACCGATGATGGCAGCAAAATTAAGGATAAAGACGCCGACCTGCTGTTGATTGGCTCGATTCCGCCAGCGCTGAAAGATGAGACCAAAATTAGCCTGCTGGTCGATGCGACAAAGAGCTGGGTGAAGATGCCGATGCGTCATTACGATCTGCCGAGCATTTATCCGGATGATGAGGCCAGAACGCCCAATACACGCACGGATATCACCTCCTCCGGGCCAATGGCGGCCATTATCAGCTTCCAGTCGCCGTATTACGATCAACGCAGCGTGGTGGCGCTGCTGGCGGACAGTCCGCGCGGTAACGAGCTGCTGAACGGTGCGCTGAACGACAGCGGTAAGCGGGCGGCGATGTTTGGTTCCGCCTCGGTCATTCGTGAATCCGGGGTGAACAGCCTGCGCGTGGGCGATGTCTATTATGTCGGCCACCTGCCGTGGTTTGAGCGTATCTGGTTTGCGCTGTCCAACCACCCGGTGCTGCTGGCGATTCTGGCGGCGGTGAGCATTGTGCTTCTGGCCTGGGTGCTGTGGCGCATGCTGCGGATTGTCAGCCGTCGTCGTCTCCACCTTGATGATGAGTAAGCGATAATGGGCCCGATTCGCGGAGTCATCCTGTCGGTTCTGATGCTGACGGCGGCGCAGGTGAGCGCTGCCTGTCAGTGGCCGGCCTGGGAGCAATTTAAAAAAGAGTACGTGAGTACGGAAGGGCGGGTGGTTGATCCCGCCGATTCGCGAAAAATTACCACCTCCGAAGGGCAAAGCTACGCCTTGTTCTTCGCGCTGGCGGCAAACGATCGCGACGCTTTCGGCAAGCTGTTCCAGTGGACCCAGAACAACCTGGCGGCGGGCGACCTGCGAGCGCACCTGCCGGGCTGGCTGTGGGGCAAGAAGAGCGATGAGGAGTGGACGCTGCTGGACAGCAACTCCGCGTCTGACTCTGATTTATGGATAGCCTGGTCGCTGCTGGAAGCGGGACGCTTGTGGCAGATGCCGCAATACACCGAGGTGGGCAAGGCGCTGTTGTCACGTATTGCCGATGAAGAAGTGACGGATGTGCCGGGGTTCGGACCGATGGTGCTCCCCGGAAAGGTTGGTTTTGCCGACGATAAAGGCTGGCGCTTTAACCCCAGTTATCTTCCGCCGCAGCTTGCCAGCTACTTCAGCCGTTTTGGGGGCCCCTGGCCGAAACTGCGCGACAGTAACCTGCGTTTTATGCTGGAGACGGCGCCCAACGGTTTTTCCCCTGACTGGGTGCGTTATGAAGAAGGACAAGGCTGGCAGCTGAATGCGGACAAACCGATTATCGGCAGCTACGACGCGATTCGCGTCTATCTGTGGGTCGGGATGCTGGATGATGGGGATAAACAGAAAGCGCGACTGCTGGCTCGTTTTAAACCGATGGAGGCGCAGACGATTCGCCAGGGTGTGCCGCCGGAAAAAGCGAATATCGCGACCGGTAAAACGACCGGCAACGGCCCGGTCGGATTTTCAGCGTCAATGTTGCCATTTTTACAAAATGACGACGCCCGGGCGATACAGCGTCAGCGTGTCGCAGACCATTATCCAGGCGCCGATGCCTACTATAGTGCGGTCCTGACTCTTTTTGGCCAGGGGTGGGATCAATACCGTTTTCGTTTCACTGCGGGTGGCGAATTACGACCTGACTGGGACCAGGAATGCGTAAGTTCAGATTAAGTATTATCACGTTGTCTCTCGGGCTCACCCTGTTGCCGCTGGCGCAGGCGGCGACAACCCCTGCTCAGGATCATCTTCTGGAGCAGGTTCGGCTGGGTGAGGCGAGCCATCGTGAAGATCTGGTTAAGCAATCCCTCTATCGCCTGGAACTGATTGACCCGAATAATCCGCAATTAATTGCCGCGCGAATGCGTTATCTGTTGCGCCAGGGCGATACCGACGGCGCCAAAAAACAGCTCGACAGGCTGGCGAAACTGGCCCCCGATTCTGCAGAGCTAAAATCCTCCCGTAGTGAAATGAACCTCAATACCGGCGACGGGAGGCAGGAGCTTCAGCAGGCGCGCCTGCTGGGGGTGTCGGGACATGTAGAAGAGGGCGTCGCTGCTTTTGAAAAATTGTTTGGCGGCGTGCCGCCCGATCAGCGCCTCGCGATTGAGTACTGGACACTGGTGGCACGTCTCCCGGCCCGACATAAAGACGCCGTCGCTCAGTTGAAGAAACTGGATGCCAGCTCTCCGGGCGATGCCGACCTGCAGGCGTCGCTGGCCAAACTGATGTTTGCTGACAATAAGCCGGCGGAAGGGTTTGCTTATTTGGAACAAATGGCGCGCTCGGCCACTGGTCGCGGTACCGCGGCCGATATGTGGCTCAGCGAAATCAAAGATATGCCGGTCAGCCGAACCAGTGTGCAGGAACTGCAGCGCTTCCTGGTCCTGTTCGCCACTGGTGAATCGGCAGCGAATGCTCGTGTGTTGCTGGCTCAGCAGCAGGCTCAACTTCAGGATCCCACGTTTCGCGTGCGTTCTGAAGGACTGGCGGCGGTCAAAAATGATAACCCTGCTCAGGCCGTGGCCAATTTACAGCAGGCCGTACGAGCCGATGCCAGGGACAGCGACGCCGTGGGCGCGCTGGGCCAGGCCTATTCGCAGCGTGGGGACCGAGCCCGTGCCGTCGCACAGCTGAACAAAGCGATCGCGATGGATCCGAAAAGCCCGAATCGCGATAAATGGGACAGCCTGCTACAGACGAACCGCTACTGGTTGTTGATCAAACAGGGTGATAACGCGTTGAAGGCCGGAGAGCTGGATCGGGCACAAAACTATTATGCGCAGGCTCAGCGGATCGACAGAAGCGATAGCTATGCGGTGCTCGGGCTCGGGGATGTGGCGGCAGCACGCAAAGACAGTGCTGCCGCGGAACGCTATTACCAGCGCACCCTGCAAATGGATCGCGGCAACAACCTCGCGGTTCGCGGGTTGGCTAACCTTTATCGTGCTCAATCGCCGGAAAAAGCCAGCGCGTATATCGCCAGTCTGTCGCCTGCTCAGCGGCGCAGCATTGATGATATCGAGCGCAGCCTGAGCAATGAACGACTGGAAAAACAGGCTGAAGCGCTGGAGAGCCAAAGTTACTGGGCACAGGCGGCGGAAATCCAGCGTCGACGTCTGGCGCTTGACCCGGATAGCGTGTGGATTACCTACCGTTTATCCCGTGATTTAGTCAGCGCAGGCGAAAAGGCTCAGGCCGATATGCTGATGCGTAATATGGTCAGCCGCAAGCCGGGGGATGCCGAGCGGGTTTATGCCTGGGGTCTCTATTTATCCGGTAATAATCAGGACGATCTGGCGCTGGCACAGCTCGCTGCCCTGCCGCGCAGCCAGTGGACGGATAACATTCGTGAGCTGGACGCGCGCCTGCAAAGCGATCAGGTGATACGCCAGGCTAATCAGTTGCGCGACAGCGGCCAGGAAGCTCGGGCTGTCGCCCTTATTCAACAGCAGCCGCCGTTGGTTCGCTACCAGCTTACGCTGGCGGACTGGGCGCAGCAGCGCGGCGATAGCCAGACGGCGATTGCGCAGTATAACGCGGTGCTGAGTAAAGAGGCCGATAACGGTGATGCCCGCCTGGGACTGGCGGAGGTCTATCTTGCCGAAGGCGATAAAAATGCTGCGCGCGCACAGGTCATACAGCTGAAAGGCGGAGAGACCGATTCCATCAATATGCAGCGGCGAGTGGCTCTGGCGAACGCGGGATTTGGCGATACCACCCGGGCACAGCAGATTTTTAACCGTATCATCCCGCAGGCCAAAGCGCAGCCGCCATCCATGGAAAGCGCGCTGGTGCTGCGCGATGCGGCCCGATTCCAGACCCAGAACGGCCAGCGGCAGATGGCGCTGGAGAGTGACAAAGATGCCATGGTGGCCGCTGGCGTGACCCCCGTCCGCCCGCAGAATAACGATGCCTTTACCCGCCTGACCCGTAACGACAGCAGCGATGACTGGCTCAAGCGCGGGATCCGCAGCGACGCTGCGGATCTCTATCGCCAGCAGGATCTTAACGTCACTCTGGAACATGATTTCTGGGGCTCGAGCGGCACCGGTGGCTATTCCGATCTTAAAGCGCACACCACCATGCTGCAGGTGGATGCGCCGCTCGCCGACGGGCGTATGTTCTTCCGCACCGACCTGGTCAATATGGCTGTCGGTCACTTCTCAACGCACAGCGACGGTAGCTATTCGCCCAGTTGGGGGACCTGTGGTGAAATCGCCTGCACCAGCGGTAGCAAGAACCAGACCGACGGGGGAGCCAGCGTTGCGGTAGGCTGGAAGAACGAGACCTGGAGCGCAGATATCGGTACCACCCCGATGGGCTTTAACGTCGTTGATGTGGTGGGTGGCCTGAGTTACAGCAACGATCTCGGACCGATCGGCTATACCCTCAATATGCATCGTCGGCCGATTTCCAGCTCACTGCTCGCCTTTGGTGGGCAGCAAGACAGCAGCAGCCATACCGGGACAACCTGGGGCGGCGTCCGGGCTGACGGCGGCGGCGTGAGCATGAGTTACGATAAGGGTGAGGACAACGGTGTCTGGTCTTCGTTGGGCGTCGATCGGCTCACGGGGAAAAACGTGGCCGACAACTGGCGCGTGCGCTGGATGACCGGTTACTACTATAAAGTCATCAATGAAGATAACCGCCGCGTCACGGTAGGCCTGAACAATATGCTCTGGCACTATGACAAAGACCTGAGCGGTTATACCCTGGGCCAGGGCGGCTACTATAGCCCGCAGGAGTATCTCTCGTTCGCGGTACCGGTGACCTGGCGTCAGCGCACGGAAAACTGGTCATGGGAACTGGGAGGGGCCGTTTCCTGGTCGCACTCGCGCACCAAAACCATGCCGCGCTATCCGTTGCTGAATTTGATTCCCTCAGACTATCGGGCTGATGCCAGTCAGTTGACGGAACAAGGCGGCAGCAGCCAGGGCTTTGGTTATACTGCCCGGGCGCTGGTTGAGCGGCGTGTCACCGGCAACTGGTTCGTTGGGGCGGCAGTGGATATTCAACAGGCTAAGGATTATACCCCAAGCCATGCGCTGCTCTATGTGCGCTATTCTGCCGCTGGCTGGCAGGGCGACATGGATATGCCGCCTCAGCCGCTGGTGCCTTACGCGGACTGGTAGCAGAATAGCCTGAATTACGCGATCGGGCGTCACTCCACCCGCCGGTTCGCGTATACTCGTCAAACTTCGCCTGTCTTTGTCCATTCTGTCTGCCCCGGTCGCGCTACGCTCCGGGGCGGCAGAACGATGCAGTCGCCTGACCCCGGTAAGGGGTCAGGCGCAATCCGGGAAAACAACCCGCAGAGTGCGTGTCACCCTCTTGCGGAGGTGGGCGAAGGACTTGAGGATATAATCAGCCTGAAAACGACCGGTGTTAATGGAATAAAACCGGGTGGATGTTAAGTATCAGTGGAGAACCCAGTTGCGCGTCAGCCGCTCACTTACAATTAAACAGATGGCGATGGTCGCGGGCGTGTCCATGGCATTTGTATTGGTATTTTGTTCTATTTTGCTGTTTCACTTTGTGCAACAGAGTCGCTTCATTACGGCCACGCAATTAGAAAGTATCGCTCGTTCCGTTCGCGAACCCCTGTCGGCGGCTATCCTGAAAGCGGATATCCCCGAGGCGGAAGCCATTCTGGGGCGTATCCAGCCTGCTGGTATTGTCAGCCGGGCGGATGTGGTGTTGCCCAATCAATTTCAGGCGCTGCGAATGCGTTTTATCCCGGAGCGTCCGGTGCCGGTGATGGTCACACGCGTTTTCGAACTCCCGATACAGATCTCCCTGCCGATTTACTCCCTGGAAAGGCCAGCCAACCCGCAGCCGATAGCCTATCTGGTGCTGCAGGCAGACTCCTGGCAGACCTACAAATTCGTCATGAGCGTGCTTTCTACGTTAGTGACTGCTTACTTCTTGCTGGTGCTTATTCTGACGGTAGCTATTACATGGTGCATCAACCGTCTGATCGTCCGTCCGCTGCGTAAGCTGGCTCGTGAGCTCAATGATGTTGCGCCGCAGCAGCGGCTCGGGCACCAGCTGACGCTGCCTCGTCTGCACCATGATGATGAAATTGGCCTGCTGGTGCGCAGCTATAACCGGAACCAGCAGACCCTGCTGCGCCGGCACGATGAGCTGACCTTGCAGTCCACCCGCTTTCCGGTATCCGACCTGCCGAATAAGGCCTTTTTGATGGCTCTGCTGGAGCAGACCGTCGCCCGGCCACAAAGCTCGGCGTTGCTGGTAATCGCTTGTGAAACATTACAGGACACCGCCGGGGTGCTGAAAGAGACCCAACGCGAGATCCTGTTGTTGACACTGGTCGAGAAGCTGCGGGGGATTATCCCGCCGCGGATGGTGCTGGCCCAGATTAGCGGCTATGACTTCGCGATTCTGGCCCACGGGATGAGCGAGCCGTGGCACGCGGTGACATTAAGTAAGCAAGTGCTTACTGCCATAAATGAACGGCTGCCGCTGCAAGGTATTCAACTGCGTCCCTGCGCCAGCGTGGGTATTGCGATGTTTAACGGCGAGCTGAGCGCAGAACAGCTCTATCGCCGGGCATTTTCTGCCGCCATTGCCGCGCGACACAAAGGTAAAAACCAGATGGAATTCTTCGATCCGGCCCAGATGGAAAAAGCCCAGCGCCGGCTGATGGAAGAACACAACATCCTCACCGCGCTGGATAATCATCAGTTCGCTATCTGGCTCCAGCCACAGGTTGACGTCGCCAGCGGCGAGGTCTGCGGGGCGGAAGTGTTGCTGCGGCAATGCCAGCCTGACGGTAGCTGGTCGCTCCCTGCGGATCTGATTGAACGCATTGAAGCCTGCGGGCTGATGGTGCCGGTGGGTTACTGGGTGATGGAAGAAGCCTGCCGTCAACTGGCTACATGGCAAAGCCTGGGCATCACGTTACCGCTGTCGGTGAACGTTTCGCTGCTGCAGTTGCTGCACCACGATCGCGGTACCGAGATGCTGACGTTACTTGATCGCTACCGTATCGCGCCTGGGGCGCTGGTGCTGGAGATGACGGAAAGCCGTCATCTGGACGACCCGCAGACGGTGGTGTCGTTGCTGCGTCCGCTGCATGAGGCCGGCGTGCGGATCGCGCTGGACGATTTCGGCATGGGTTACGCCGGTCTGCGTCAGCTCCAGCATATGAAATCACTGCCGGTCGATATCCTGAAAATCGATAAAGCCTTTATTGATATGTTGCCCGAGGATACCAGCATGGTTCCGGCGATTATCCAGCTGGCACGGGGCCTTAACCTGCGCATCGTGGCGGAAGGGGTCGAGAAAGAGCCACAGTATCACTGGTTACAGGCGGCCGGTGTGGATGTTGTTCAGGGGGGCCTGTTTGGTTGCGCCTTGTCGCAGGAGGCTTTTATGGCGCAATTCTTGCGAGGTAAGAATGAAGGGGGTGCAAGCTTGTAACGTGAGTGTGAGTTTGTGCGTGTCAGCTCAAAGTTTTTAACAATTCCGTTGCATTTTTGCGGTTAGTTATTTCTGAAATGTATCCAGGGTGTTACTTTTAAGCCACAGACAACCTATACCCCCTCAAGGTCTGTGGTTTTACCCAAAGGACACCCTATGAAAACCTCTCTCTTCAAAAGCCTGTACGTGCAGGTTTTGTCGGCCATTGCGATCGGTATTCTGCTGGGCCATTTCTACCCGGAACTGGGCGCGCAGATGAAACCTCTCGGCGATGCCTTCGTTAAACTGATAAAAATGGTTATCGCGCCGGTTATTTTCTGTACGGTTGTGACCGGCATTGCCGGGATGGAAAGCATGAAAGCCGTCGGTCGTACCGGTGCGGTAGCGCTACTCTATTTCGAAGTGGTCAGTACTGCAGCGCTGATCATTGGCCTGGTTATCGTTAACGTGGTGCAACCCGGTGCCGGAATGAACGTCGACCCGGCGACCCTGGATGCCCATGCGGTGGCGGTCTACGCCGAGCAGGCGAAAGAACAGGGGATTGTCGCCTTCCTCCTGGATATTATCCCCGGCAGCGTCATCGGCGCCTTTGCCAGCGGCAACATCCTTCAGGTTCTGATGTTTGCCGTACTGTTTGGCTTTGCGCTGCATCGCCTTGGGAGCAAAGGCCAGCTCATTTTTAACGTCATTGAAAGTTTCTCACAGGTGATCTTCGGCATCATCAACATGATTATGCGCCTTGCGCCAATCGGTGCTTTCGGGGCCATGGCCTTCACCATCGGGAAATACGGCGTCGGCACCCTGGTGCAACTGGGTCAGTTGATCGTCTGCTTCTATATCACCTGTATTCTGTTCGTGGTGGTGGTACTGGGTTCTATTGCCCGCGCGACCGGGTTTAGCATTTTCAAGTTCATCCGCTACATCCGTGAAGAGCTGCTGATTGTCCTTGGGACCTCTTCGTCCGAATCGGCGCTGCCGCGTATGCTGGACAAGATGGAGAAGCTGGGCTGTCGCAAATCGGTCGTCGGGCTGGTCATTCCAACCGGCTACTCCTTTAACCTGGATGGGACGTCGATCTATCTGACGATGGCGGCGGTCTTTATTGCTCAGGCGACGAACAGCCATATGGACATTTTCCACCAGATTACCCTGCTGGTTGTGCTGCTGCTCTCCTCAAAAGGAGCGGCGGGGGTGACGGGGAGCGGCTTTATCGTTCTGGCGGCAACGATTTCTGCGGTTGGGCATTTACCGGTTGCCGGCCTGGCGCTCATCCTGGGGATTGACCGCTTTATGTCTGAAGCCCGCGCGTTGACCAACCTGGTAGGTAACGGTGTGGCCACTATTGTGGTGGCAAAATGGGTCAAAGAACTGGACAGCAAGCAGTTGGATGATGTCCTGAATAACCGGGTGCAGACCAACAAATCGCACGAATTATCCTCTTAAATCCTTCTGTTAGGCCCGTTGTCCTTGCTGGATTCCGGGCTCCTGCGCATAATTAGGTATCATTCCCCGAAGCAGGGGAATGATACTAAATGATTATTTTACGTCTCCGTGCGACATTTTCATCTCCGCGTGGTCTAACCGACGTACTTCGCTCACCATATTTTTTGGCAGCCCGCGCGCGGGTTGTTTTTGTAACCAGGAATGTTCATCAGGGGTTCACATGCAGGGCACAAAAATTCGACTGTTAACGGGTGGTTTGCTGATGATGGCAGCAGCCGGTTATGTGCAAGCAGAAGCGCTCCAGCCGGACCCGGCCTGGCAACAGGGGACTCTCGCTAATGGACTTCAGTGGCAGGTTTTAGCCACGCCACAGCGCCCTAGCGATCGTATTGAAGTCCGTCTGTTCGTAAATATTGGCTCGCAGAGTGAAAGTACTCAGCAGAGCGGCTTTAGCCATTTTATCCCCCGTCTGGCGCTGACGCAGAGCGGTAGCCTGCCGACAATGCAGGCGCGTTCCCTATGGCAGCAAAGCATCGACCCCAATCGTCCGATGCCGCCGGCGATCGTCTCGTATAACTACACCATGTTTAATCTCAGCCTGCCGAATAACCGTAATGATCTGCTGAAAGAGGCGTTGAACTGGCTGTCGGATGCCAGCGGAAAGCTGGTCGTGACGCCGGAATCGGTGAATCATGCACTGCAGGGGGATGATATGGTGGCGACCTGGCCGCTGGACACAAAAGATGGCTGGTGGCGCTATCGTCTGAAAGGTTCCACGATGCTGGGACATGACCCTGGCTCCCCGCTGAAAAAACCGGTCGATATTGCTCAACTGAAGGGGTTCTATCAGAAATGGTATACCCCGGATGCCATGACGCTGATCGTGGTGGGTAACGTCGACAGCCGCAACGTGGCAGAGCAGATCAACAAGACCTTCGGCGAGCTGAAAGGCAAACGCGAAACGCCGGCGGCGGTGCCGACGCTGGCACCGCTCCCGACGACGCCGGTGAGTATTATGACCAGGACGGTGCGTCAGGATAAGCTGTCGATTATGTGGGATTCTCCGTGGCAACCGATTCGCGACTCGGTGGCTCTGCAGCGCTACTGGCGTGATGATCTGGCGCGTGAGGCGCTGTTCTGGCATGTGCAACAGAGTCTCAGCAGGAGCAACGCCAAAGAGGTGAACCTCGGCTTTGATTGCCGGGTGCTGTATCAGCGCGCTCAGTGCGCCATTAATATTGAATCACCAGGCAACAAACTCAACACAAACCTGGCCGCCGTCTCCCGCGAACTGGCGAAGGTTCGTGATAACGGCTTGCCGGAAGAAGAGTTTGATGCGCTGATTGCGCAGAAAAGCCTGGAGCTGCAAAAGCTGTTTGCCACCTATGCGCGCACCGATACCGACATTCTGATTAGCCAGCGTATTCGTTCGTTGCAAAACCAGGTGGTGGATATCGCGCCGGAGCAGTATCAAAAGTTGCGTCAGGAGTTTCTGGAATCTCTGACCGTGGATATGCTGAACCAGTATCTGCGCCAGCAGCTGTCGCAGGATATGGCGCTGGTACTGCAACAGCCGCAGGGTGAGCCGGAATACAATATGAAGGAGCTGAAGGCGACTTGGGAAAAGCTGATGGCGCCAGCCCCTTCTGCGGCAACCAGCGGCGGCGCGGCTGAAGGGCATAACGACACCTCGGATATTTCCCCTGCGCAGTAATGCGTCCCCGGCCCGGAACTTCCCCGGGCCGGGGCGTAACGCCCTTTCCGGGGTTACTGCGGCATCGCGTCGCGCGGGATAATCGCCCCTCGATACTGAATCACCGTGCTGGCCGTCAGGTGGCCGCGTCTGGCGGCAGACTCCGCATCACCACCGGTCAAACGCACCGCCAGATAGCCGGCGCTAAACGAATCTCCTGCCGCGGTGGTATCCACCACGCGTTCCTTTGCCAGCTTCACGGCCGGTATCTCCAGCAGCGGCTGGCCGGCGAACGCCACCAGGCATGAATCCGCGCCGCGCTTCACCACCACCTCTTGCACGCCCGCGGCATGAGTACGGGCAATAACCTCATCGACCGGCTTTTTCCCCCACAACGCGTCTTCGTCATCCAGCGTCAGGAAGGCGATATCGGTGCAGGCCAGCATGTGTTGATAGACCTCGCGGGTCTCTTCCTGGCTGGCCCACAGGCGTGGACGGTAGTTATTATCAAAAATCACCTTCCCGCCGTTAGCGCGGCATTCGCTCAGCAGCGCCAGCAGCCTGTTGCGGCTGGTCGGGCTGAGGATAGCCAGGCTGATTCCGCTGAGATAGAGATAGTCAAAGGTGGCCAGCTCTTCGCAGATTGCGCCAGCCTGCTCGCTCTCCAGCCAGAATTTGGCCGCCGCCTCGTTACGCCAGTAGTAAAACGTACGCTCGCCGGTATCGTCGGTTTCGATGTAGTACAGCCCGGGTAAACGATCGGCCATGCGCTGAATCAGGTTAGTGTGGACGTTCTCCTGCTGCCAGGCGTCCAGCATCTGCTGGCTGAAGCCATCCGTGCCCAGCGCAGTAACGTAGTGGACGGCGAGTGCGCTGGCGTCGGTCTGGCGCGCAATATAGACGGAAGTGTTTAAGGTATCGCCGCCAAATCCGCGGTGTACCGCCGCGTTTTTCTCTGACAGCTCAATCATACATTCGCCAATGACGGCAATTTTTTTAGACATAATCATGACCTGAGATGGAATCGAATGAGCGCTAGTGTGCGCCGAGCCGTTTTTATGGTCAATTATATTAAAACAATGTTCCATTATTTTTTTGACCTGACGAGTGGAATGTGACGAAAAGCCCATTTGTCAGAGAAAGATGGGCTTTTCAACTATATTCAGGACTGACGAGACGCAAAAGGAGCGGAAAGGTGATGACCAGAACCCGTAAAACGATTGCCATTATCGCGGGAGCGATACTCGTAGCGATCGCTTTGTTTTTCATCGTGCTGGCGACCTTTGACTGGAATCGCCTGAAACCGGCGATCAACCAGAAGGTCTCAGCCGAGCTGAATCGTCCGTTCGCGATTCGCGGCGACCTGGGCGTTGTCTGGGAGCGCCAGCCTGATGAGAGCGGCTGGCGGAGCTGGATTCCCTGGCCGCACATCCATGCCGAAGATATTGTTCTCGGCAACCCGCCAGCGATCCCCCAGGTCACCATGGTGCATCTGTCGCGGGTTGAAGCTACCCTGGCGCCGCTGGCGTTGCTTACCAGAACCGTTTATTTGCCATGGATTAGGCTGGAACAGCCTGATGCCCACCTGATTCGGTTGTCGGAAACAAATAATAACTGGACCTTTACGCTGGCCTCCGACGCCGCTTCTACCGAACGGCCTGCCTCTTCCGGCTGGTCTTTTCGTCTGGATAACATTCTGTTCGATCGCGCACAGATCGCCATTGATGACAAGGTGACGCGCGCGGATATCACGATCCTTGTCGATCCGCTCGGCAAGCCGCTGCCTTTTAGTGAGGTGAGCGGCGAGCAGAGCAAAGAGGGGACGGAAAAAGTCGGAGACTATATTTTTGGCCTGCAGGCGAAGGGGACCTATAACGGGCAGCCGTTGCAGGGCAGCGGTAAAATCGGCGGCATGCTGGCGCTGCGCAGCGAGGGGGAGCCGTTCCCGCTGCAGGGGGACTTTCGCTCCGGCAATACCCGGGTCGCCTTTAGCGGCACGGTCAGCGATCCCCTCAATCTCGGGGGCGTGGATCTGCGCTTGAAGTTCTCCGGGGCGTCGCTGCGGGACCTGTACGAACTGACCGGGGTGGTGCTGCCGGATACGCCGGCCTTCTCGACCGACGGCCATCTGCAGGCCACTTTTCAGGATCCGCAAGGCGCACGTTTCGCCTATCGTGATTTTAACGGGCGGATTGGCGAGAGTGATATCCACGGTTCCTTGACCTACAGCACCGGCAAACCGCGGCCGAAGCTGGAGGGCGATGTTGCTTCACGACAGCTACGGCTGGCGGATCTCGGCCCGCTCATTGGCGTGAATGCGAACACAAAAGCCGCCGGAGGCGATCGGCGTAAAGGCGCGGCCTCATCGCAGCCTGCCGGAAAAGTGCTGCCATACGATCGCTTTGACACCGATAAATGGCAACTGATGGACGCCGATGTGCGCTTTAAGGGGGGACGGATTGAGCACGGCGGCACTTTGCCGGTTAGTGACCTTTCTACCCATATATTCCTTGAACGGGGTGACCTGCGCCTGCAGCCGCTACGCTTTGGCCTGGCGAACGGCACGATTGCCGGCAGCCTCCATCTTGAGGGCAACAAGAAACCGCTGCAGGGGGAAGCTAACCTGCAAGCGCGGCGTCTGAAGCTGAAGGCCCTGATGCCGAAAGTTGAGATGATGCAGAAGACGCTTGGCGAGATGAATGGCGATGTACAGCTGCGCGGGAGCGGCAATTCGATCGCGGCGCTGTTGGGCAACAGTAACGGCAATCTGAAGCTGCTGATGAACGACGGTCTGATTAGCCGCAACCTGATGGAAATCCTCGGCCTGAACGTGGGTAACTATGTTATCGGGCAGATATTTGGCGATGACGAGGTACGGGTGAACTGCGCGGCGGCGAACATCAATGTGGCTAACGGCGTGGCGCGGCCGCAGATTTTTGCCTTTGATACCGAAAATGCGCTGATTAACGTCACCGGCACCGCCAGCTTTGCTTCGGAACAGCTCGACCTGACCATCGACCCGGAGAGTAAGGGATTGCGTATTATTACCCTACGCTCTCCGCTGTATGTGCGCGGGACCTTTCAATCACCGAATGCCGGGGTGAAGGCGGGCCCGTTGATTGCGCGTGGCGCGGTAGCGGCGGCGCTGGCGACATTAGTCACGCCTGCGGCAGCGCTGCTGGCGCTGGTGTCGCCAGCGGAAGGGGATGCTAATCAGTGCCGGGCGATTTTATCGCAGATGAAGAAGTAAACCGACGGAAGAGGCGTGCCCGGCGCGGTACGCCGGGCAGCAAAGGATTACAGCGACTGGTGGCGCGTTTCGTGGGTCAACAGCAGCGCAATCAGCGTCAGTCCTGCCATGGCCGCCAGATAGAGGCCGACCGCCATCAGGCCATAATTCCCCTGTAGCCAGGCGGCAATATACGGTGCAACGGAGGCGCCGAGAATCGACGAAACGTTATACGAGAACGATGCGCCGGTGTAGCGCACTTCCGTCGGAAACAGCTCTGGCAGCAGCGCGCCCATCGGACCAAAGGTCAGCCCCATCAGGCTCAGGCCCAGCAGCAGGAAGGCGAAGACCAGTGCCGGCTGGCCGGAGCCCAACAGCGGTTTAAAAGCAAACAGCGCAAACAGGATGATCATCGAGGTAATCACGATCATGCTCTTGCGGCGACCAAAGGCATCGGCCAGCAGACCCGCCACCGGCACCATCACGCCGAAGCCAATCACCGCCATCATTAGCATCCACAGCACTTCGTTGCGCGGCAGGCCGAGACCCACCGGCGCGGCGGCGGTGCTGAACGTCATGGAATAGACGGTCATGATATAGAACAGGGTATAGGTCGCCAGCATGATAAAGGTGCCGAGGAC
>NZ_JBCNNS010000083.1:0-19890 GCF_039594335.1 Raoultella sp. | reverse complement strand
CGCGCCGCGGTGCTGGTGGAAGTGAACCGCGACTATGTCACCGCTTCACGGGTGGCAGGCGCGGGGGCGATGCGTCAGATGTTCATCAACATTCTTCCTAACTGCCTTGCTCCGCTGATTGTTCAGGCGTCGCTGGGCTTCTCTAACGCCATTCTCGATATGGCCGCTCTTGGCTTCCTTGGCATGGGGGCGCAGCCGCCGACACCGGAGTGGGGCACAATGCTCTCCGATGTGCTGCAGTTCGCGCAGAGCGCCTGGTGGGTCGTCACCTTCCCGGGTGTCGCGATTCTGCTGACGGTGCTGGCATTTAACCTGATGGGTGACGGTCTGCGTGACGCGCTCGATCCCAAACTGAAGCAGTAAGAGGTTCGAGATGGCGTTATTGAATGTTGATAAATTATCGGTGCACTTCGGCGACGAAGGGACACCGTTTCGCGCAGTAGATCGCGTGAGCTACAGCGTTAACCAGGGGGAAGTGGTTGGCATTGTCGGCGAGTCCGGCTCCGGTAAATCGGTCAGCTCACTGGCGATTATGGGGCTGATTGACTACCCCGGCCGGGTGATGGCGGATAAGCTGGAATTTAATGGCCGCGATCTGAAGCGTATTTCCGAAAAAGAGCGCCGCCAACTGGTGGGGGCGGAAGTGGCGATGATCTTCCAGGACCCGATGACCAGCCTCAATCCCTGCTACACCGTCGGCTACCAGATTATGGAAGCCATTAAGGTGCATCAGGGCGGCAATAAGAAAACCCGTATTCAGCGCGCGATCGATCTGCTGACGCTGGTGGGCATTCCTGACCCGTCATCGCGTCTTGATGTCTATCCGCACCAGCTTTCCGGTGGGATGAGCCAGCGCGTGATGATCGCCATGGCGATTGCCTGCCGACCAAAGCTGCTGATTGCGGATGAACCGACCACCGCGCTGGATGTGACCATCCAGGCGCAAATCATTGAGCTGCTGCTGGAACTGCAGCAAAAAGAGAACATGGCGCTGGTCCTGATCACCCACGATCTTGCGCTGGTGGCCGAGGCGGCACACAAAATTATTGTGATGTATGCCGGTCAGGTGGTGGAGACGGGCGATGCTAAGGATATCTTCCGCGCGCCGCGCCATCCGTATACTCAGGCGCTGCTGCGCGCGCTGCCGGAGTTTGCCCAGGACAAAGCGCGGCTGGCGTCGCTGCCGGGTGTCGTTCCCGGGAAATATGACCGCCCCAACGGCTGCCTGTTAAACCCGCGCTGCCCCTATGCCACGGATAAGTGCCGCAGCGAGGAGCCGGAGCTGAATCGCGTTGATGGCGCCCGTCAGTCGAAATGCCACTACCCACTGGATGATGCCGGGAGGCCTACACTATGAGTACCCATGAGGCCACCACGCAACAGTTCTTGTTGCAGGCCATTGATCTGAAAAAATATTACCCGGTGAAGAAGGGGCTGTTTGCTCCGGAAAGGCTGGTTAAGGCGTTGGATGGCGTCTCGTTTAACCTTGAACGCGGAAAAACGCTGGCGGTGGTCGGCGAGTCCGGCTGTGGAAAATCGACGCTGGGCCGTCTGCTGACGATGATAGAGATCCCGACCGGTGGCGAACTTTACTATCAGGGTCAGGACTTGTTAAAGCCAGACGCCACGGCGCAAAAGCTGCGGCGGCAGAAAATCCAGATTGTGTTTCAGAACCCCTACGGCTCGCTGAATCCGCGGAAGAAAGTGGGACAGATTCTGGAAGAACCACTGCAGATCAATACATCACTGAGCAAAGAACAGCGCCGTGAAAAAGCACTGGCGATGATGGCGAAGGTCGGGCTGAAAACGGAGCATTACGATCGCTATCCGCATATGTTTTCCGGTGGTCAGCGCCAGCGCATCGCGATTGCCCGTGGTCTGATGCTTGACCCGGATGTGGTGATTGCCGATGAGCCCGTCTCGGCGCTGGACGTGTCGGTTCGTGCTCAGGTGCTGAACCTGATGATGGATCTGCAACAGGATATGGGACTGTCGTATGTGTTCATCTCCCACGACCTGTCGGTCGTGGAACACATTGCGGATGAAGTGATGGTGATGTATCTCGGTCGCTGCGTGGAGAAAGGGTCCAAGGATCAGATCTTCAACAATCCACAGCATCCGTATACCCAGGCTCTGCTGTCGGCCACACCTCGTCTGAATCCGGACGATCGCCGCGAACGTATTAAGTTGACCGGCGAGCTGCCCAGTCCGTTGAGTCCACCGCCGGGCTGCGCCTTTAATGCCCGCTGCCGCCGTCGTTTCGGCCCGTGCACGCAACTGCAGCCGCAGCTGAAAAGCTATGGTGGGCAACTGGTGGCCTGCTTTGCTGTTGACCAGGATGAAAACCCGCAAAAACAGCTTACCTGATGTTCCCCGCTGCTGTCGGAGGAGCCAACACTTTCGACAGCAGCCGCTTATTATGCTCAGAGGAGATTAAGACTTAAGAAAGTACTGGGCTGATGTTTTTTAACTTAAATAATTTATTTGACCTATTTCTACAACGATATAAAAAGACTAAAATATATCCCATCCAGCGTCATAGTTATTTCTTCTGCTCATTACCTCAAGATTAATGAGATAAAAATCTGGTTATTTCAATGACGCCGTGAGCTCAAGTTTGCTGAGCACAAGACCTCCTAAAAAATGGAGCTATCATTTCTTATAAGAAATGATAGGGTAACTACAAAACTATCAGTGATTTACGCTACCTTGACCACAACTCCCCTACAACGTGCTCGTATTGTTGGTCATTCTGACCAACTTAAGTTGATGAAAAAGAATAAAATAAACTATGCTCTAAAGGCGTAGTATTAAAATAAAAACAGCTAAAATATTTTTTAGAATCATGAGGTTATCCATGAACCATTATGATGATTTGCAGCGCTTTAAGGAAAAGACTCGTACGCAAAGTCTCGATTTTAAGGATCTTTCATCACACGCAGCTGCCAGGGAACAGGGAGATTGGGTGATTCTCAATCAGCTCTCGCCTGGGGAAAGCAAAGAATCCTCGCTGGCCATGGGAGGGTCGGTATCGTTACCGATACCACAGCCGGTTCCTACGGATATGTTTCATTGGGTTGAGGCTGAACCCACGCACTCGCCGTTACCATCGGCGCCTGCAGCCCCGGCTCCGGTAATACCATCCCCTGTGTCCGTCTCAGCTCCGCATGATCCCCTTCCGGTTGTAGAAAATACGTTGGCGACAGAACCTGCGCCGACAATGGCCGTGTTCGTTGCGCCCGTTCCAGTCGTTGAGTCCGCTCCAGTCGTTGCACCCGCTCCAGTCGTTGCACCCGCTCCAGTCGTTACACCCGCCCCAGCCGTCGTGCCAGCACCACCGGTAGCTGTTCGTCCGGTCGTCCCGTCTGCGCAGGCGGCTGAAGGCTATGCTCATTTATTTGCGGCAAAAGCCGTTGAACCGGTGGCGAAAAGTAAAGATCAGCCGCTAAAATCACTTTTAGAAAGGATTGCGACATGCCGTTGATCTGCGTGTGTTCTCCCAAAGGCGGCGTAGGAAAAACGACCCTCGCGGCAAATTTGGCTTATTCGTTAGCTCGCGCCGGCAGCAAAGTTCTGGCGATCGATTTTGACGTGCAAAATGCGCTACGCCTGCATTTTGGTGTCCCTCTGAGCGATGAGCGCGGCTATGTCGCGAAAGCGCTGGAGCTTCATGACTGGAGCCAGTGCGTACTGAGCGCGGGCAGCAATATCTTTGTCCTGCCCTATGGCGACGTCAGCGACGCGCAGCGTCAGGCTTTTGACGAGCACCTGGCCAGCGACGCTCATTTTCTCACCCGTGGGCTGGCGGCCTTATTGAATTACCCCGGGTTGATTATCATCGCCGACCTGCCTCCAGGCCCTTCACCGGCGCTGAAGGCATTAACGTCGCTGGCCGATCTGCACCTGGTCCCTCTGCTGGCGGATACCGCCTCGATGTCGACGCTGTCGCAGGTGGAAAAGCAGCGTTTAACCGGCGGTAAGCTCAACCACAAGCTTGGGCATTTTTTCGTTCTTAATCAAAGTGATAATCGCCGTCAGGTCAGCCGTGACGTCACCGCTCTGATGGAGGATAAACTGGGCGATCGTCTGTTGGGGATTATCCATCGTGATGAGAGCGTCGTTGAAGCGAACGCTTCCCAGAAGTCGATTCTCGACTTTAGTTCTTCCTCTGCGGCCGCCTTTGATATTGAAATCATGGCAAAAAAAATCTCTGCGCTGTTAGGTATTAAAATTGGCGACGGCACGGTGCACAGCCAGCCTCGTATGTCAGGACTTTAACTTATTGCAGGGCTGCGGAATGAAAAAGTCTCTTTTCTGGTTGCTGGTACTGGTGCTATCGCCTGTTGCCGTTCTGATCATTATTACGCCGATGGACAGCCAAAAGCAGTATCTTTTTGGCCTGCTAAGCATCGGTATTCTGTTTTTAATGGGATTTAGCAAAAAGCGCAGTATTTCGGTCATTATGGTCGTGACTTCGCTGCTGATGTCTACCCGTTATATGTATTTTCGCCTGACGCAGACCCTGCATTTTAACTCCACTATTGAGGCGGTGCTGGGGATGGGGCTGTTTCTGGCGGAAGTTTATATCTGGGTGATGCTGCTGCTGAACTACCTGCAAACGGTCTGGCCGCTGAAGAGAGAAATCGTCCCACTGCCGGATGATATGAGCACGTGGCCGACGGTCGATATTTATATTCCCAGTTATAACGAACCGCTGGACGTGGTGCGCGATACCGTATTGGCGGCACAGTGTATCGATTACCCGGCGGATAAAATGAAAATTTATCTGCTGGACGATGGTAAACGTAGCGAGTTCGCGGTGTTTGCCGCCGATGTTGGCGTCGGCTATATCACCCGTAATGATAATAAACACGCCAAAGCGGGCAACCTGAACCATGCGATGACCATCACCCAGGGTGAGCTCATCTGTGTATTCGACTGTGACCACGTGGCGACCCGTGTGTTCCTGCAGGCGACGGTCGGCGGTTTCCTCAAAGACCCGATGTTGGCGCTGGTGCAGACCCCGCACTACTTCTATTCGCCGGACCCGTTTGAACGCAATCTCTCCGTTGGCCGCAATATCCCCAATGAAGGGATGCTGTTCTATGGCCCGATTCAGCAGGGCAACGATAACTGGAATGCGACCTTCTTCTGCGGTTCCTGTGCCGTGATTCGCCGTAAAGCGCTGGACGATATCGGTGGTTTTGCGGTGGAAACCGTGACCGAAGATGCGCACACCGCGCTTAAATTTCAGCGCCTGGGCTGGAAATCATCATTTCTCGATATCCCACTGGCAGCAGGTTTAGCCACTGAACGTTTAGTCGTGCACGTCATTCAGCGTACTCGCTGGGCGCGTGGGATGACGCAAATTTTCCGCCTTGATAACCCGCTCCTGGGGCGCGGACTGACCTTCCAGCAGCGCCTGTGTTATCTCAGCGCGATGATGTACTACCAGTTTGCCCTGCCGCGGGTGGTGTTTGTGACCGCCCCGTTAGCCTATCTGCTGTTTAACCTGAATATTATTTACTCCTCCGCGAGCCTGATTGTCTCGTATGCGTTACCGCACCTGTTCCTTGCGATTTATGTCGGCTCGCGGATGAACGGCCGCTATCGCTACAGCTTCTGGGGGGAAATCTATGACATCGTGCTGGCATTCCACCTGGTGCTGCCGACGCTGGTGACGATGATCTTCCCCAAACGCGGTAAATTCAACGTGACCGACAAAGGGGGGCTGCTGGATGTGGGTTACTTCGACTTTACCGTCGTCAGGCCGCATCTGGTGGTGGCATGTTTGCTTGCGGTTGGCGTGATTGTCGGGATTGTCAGGGCCATTGGCCATGACTATTTCGGTTCTGATCCTAACGTTATCGCTCTGAACGTCGGCTGGGGACTGTACAGCCTGATCTTCCTGCTGGCGGCGATTGCCGTTGCGCGGGAAACCCGCCAGGTGCGGAAAACGATCCGTATCGACGTGAATATTCCGGTGTTGATTCACTACGCCAGCGGCATCGTTTCGCGCAGCCAGACCGCAGACCTGTCGATGGGCGGATGCCGTATCGCGGTCCCGGACGATCGTCATCTGCAGGATGATATCGAAGAGATTGAACTGATTCTGCAATCCGGCGCGATTTGTATTCCGGCCGAACAGGTGACCGCGGACGAGAGTTTTATTCGTCTCAAGTTTGATGAAAACATTCCTCTCTCTCTGCGCCGTGAACTGGTGCGGGTGGTGCTGGCGCGCGCTGATGCATGGATTAAGCCGCCGCGCCCGCAGGACAACCCGTTCCGTTCGTTTGTCACCATCTTACGCTGCGTATTTGAACTGTTCTGGTTGACCTGGAAAACACGACGCAGCCGTCGCCAGCAAAAACCTGTAGCGAGTACCGCGCAGGAGGATGGCCAATTATGAAACGATTAACCACGCTTGCGCTGCTGGCTGGCATGTTTTCTATACCGGCGCTGCACGGTGAAGAGGCGCTGGCCGATCGTTCTGCACCGCTGAATTTCCCGTTAACGGGCGCGACCGCGGGTGGCGCCCCCGCTAATGAATCTACGTCGACTACGGGGGCGGAGCCGTCGACCGCGCCAGATGTTCCGGTTACGTCAGAGCCCTCTGCCGCGTCAACGTCGTCGGTTGCATCGACACCCACGGCAGCAGAACCCGCGGCGGCGGCTCCGGCCGCCTCGGTCCCCGTTATGCCTCCACCGATCAATTCGACAGTAACGGATGTCGCGCCGTTAACCTCTGTGGTCGGGGGCAGTCTTAATCTGGCTCAGATGGGGATGCCGGATGGCATTATCCTCAGCGGCGGTCAACAGCAGGGCGGCGCAGCTTTTACGCTGCCTTCAGACCAGGTGGTGACCCATGCAGAACTGATGCTGGATGTTCAGGTCTCGCCGGATATGGCTACCCGCAACGCCACGCTGCAATTGATGCTCAACGGCCAGCCTTTGGGTACGGTGCCGCTGGGCACCGACGGGGCGGATATTTCTCACTATCAGCTGGATATTCCGGCGGCGCTGATGGTTTCCAGCAACAACCTGAGCTTTAAAGTGAATGATGGCGACAACATGCAGTGCCAGCTCAATGCGCCTGACACGTCGGGCGTCACGATTTTACCGGCTTCGCGTTTTAACTGGGAAAGCCAGCCGCTGAATCTCAGCAATGATTTGAGTCATTTCCCGCGTCCATTCTTTGACAGTATGCAGATGACCCCGGCAAATATCTCGGTGGCCTACCCGGAGAAATCGGGAGCGGATATCTTCAGCGCCGCAGCGCTGATCTCGTCGTGGCTGGGGATTCAGGCGGATTATCGCGGGATTGCTTTTAACGCGCTGCGCGACCGTTTACCGGAGCGCCACGGTATTATTATCGGCCATCCGGGTGACCAGGTTGGCGGGCTGACGCTGCCGCAAACCGATAAACCGCTGCTGCAGATTGTCAATAACCCGGGTAACCCCACCTACAAACTGCTGCTGATTGTCGGGCAAAACGATGCGGCACTGCGTGCGGCAGCCTGGCGGCTGACTCGCGGTAATATTGCCCCGCAGACCGAGAGCCTGAGCGTGGATCCGCAGGCGATCCCGATCGGCAAACCGTATGATGCCCCGCGCTGGATCCCTACCGATCGACCGGTAAAAATCAGCGAGCTGCTGCGTAAAGATCAGAGTATGACCGTAAACGGCGTCTGGCACGAACCGCTGCGTGTGGCTTTCCGCGCGGCACCGGATCTCTATCTGTGGGACGGGGAAACCATTCCCTTGCAGATTGGCTACCGTTTCCCGTCGGAAAACTGGATTAATGAAGACCAGTCGTTATTAAGCGTGACGCTCAACAATACTTTCCTGCACAACCTACCGCTGAACAAACAGGGGCCACTGGAGAAATTATGGCGTCAACTGGGCGGAGATGTCCGTCAGGAGCGGTTTACCATTGCGCTGGCGCCCTATCTGATCTACGGGGATAACCAGCTGTCGCTCTATTTCAACGTGGTGCCGAAACAAAATGCCCCCTGCTCGGTGGTGCTCAATAACAATATCAAAAGCCGGATTACCGATGATTCGTGGATTGATTTAAGCAATACGCGCCACTTCTCGCTGCTGCCTAATCTCTCCTATTTCGTCGGCGCTTCGTTCCCGTTCTCGCGGCTGGCGGACTATTCACAAACCACACTGCTGCTGGCGGAAAAACCGTCGGAAACGCAGGTCGCCACGCTGTTAAACCTGGCCGCGCGCTCGGGTAATGCCACCGGCACGGCGCTGGCGAACAACCGGGTTGTTTTAGGCGTCCCCAGCGGTGGCGCTGGTCTTCAGTACCTGAGCGATCGCGATGTGCTGGCGGTCAGCTCCCTCGATCAGAAAACGTTTAACCAGCGCTTGTTAGAAGACTCTCCTTATTATCAGACGGATAATCAGCTGGGTGTGCGCGAGGCGGGACTGAGTTCAAAAGTGCAGCGCTGGCTGGCCGGCGACTGGACATCCGCCAGCCTCGATGCCGATCGCTATCTCTCCTCCAGCAGCGCCTGGCGCGGCTTTATTAGCTACCGTTCACCGTGGAACCCACAGCGGACGGTGGTGGTGGCGATGGCCAGCAACGATGATCAACTGACAAAGCTGAAAAGCGACCTTGATTCCCCGCGAATCAACGCCGGTATTCGCGGCGATACGGCGGTTATCACCAGCGACAATGGGGTTCGCAGCTTCCAGGTGAGCACGCCATTCCCGAGCGGGCAGATGCCGTGGTACATGATGGCCGTTTGGTATGCCAACCAGCACTCTGGTTTGCTTGCGCTGCTGGGACTGCTCGCGACAACGATCATCGGCCTGGCACTGACCGCCATGTTTAAACGCCATGCACGCAAGCGTCTGAATTCGGGGGATAGCCAATGAAACGAGCCATTAAAATGAAGAGCAGGGCGACCCGCAGATTATCAACGTTTTGCCTGTCCGGCGCGCTGACCCTGGGCGCCTTCGGCGATGCCATGGCTGCGGGGAATGATGCCGCATTGCAGGCGCTGTTTGCCCAGGCGAACTACTGGCATGAAAAATCGCACGATGAGCTGGCGATGGAGTCGCTGCAAAAAGTGCTGCTGGTTGACGCCAATAACACGCAGGCCATGTATCTGATGGCGCTGTGGGCCCAGCAAGGCGGCGACCTTCAGACGGCGGCCCAGTGGCGGGCGCGGCTGGCGAAAGCGGCGCCAGACAGCCCGAACCTGCAGGAGCTGGATAATGACAAAAAAATGGCTCAGGTGCCGCAAGGGCAACTGAGTCTGGCCAGACAGCAGGCGCGTAGCGGCAATATTCCCGCGGCGCTGACAACCTGGCGTAGCATGTTTAACGGTAACACGCCGCCGCCGGGGCTGGCTGGCGAGTACTACATGACCATGGCCAGCGATAAAACGCTCTATCCGCAGGCGGTTAATGAGCTGCGTCAGTACGTGGCGCAGCATCCGCAGGAAAATGCCACGCGCGTAGCCTTAGGCAAGGCGCTGACCTGGCGGGAAGATACCCGGCGGGAAGGGATCTCCATGCTGGAATCGATGGCCAGCGGCAGTAAAGATGCCGACAGCGGTCTACGCCAGGCGTTGCTGTGGCTGGGGCCGCAGGAGGGCGATCAGGCGTTTTACGATACCTGGATGCAGCGTCACCCGCAGGATACCGAAGTACAGAATTACTATCGCCAACAGATAAGCGGTCGGGCGCGCGGTCAGGGGTTCGTTAACCTCAACAGCGGCAATACCGCGGCGGCGAAACAGCAGTTTGAACAGGTGCTGCAAACCAACCCGGAGGATGCGGACGCGTTGGCCGGGATGGGATATATCGCCCAGCGCAACGGTGACTTCCAGGCCGCATCGCAATATTTAAGCCGGGCGGCGGATCTCGGCGGTAATGATTCGGCGGCGCGCCGTCAGCAGGCGGCGGATGCGCTTTTCTACGGTCAGCTGGCGCAGGCACAGCAGGCGTACAAACAGGGCAATATTAGCCAGGCGCTGGCGCTCTCTGCGCCGCTTGTTCAGCAGAGCGGGGCGCGGGGCGCATCGGCCAAACTGTTCCGTGCCGATGTGTTGCGCCATAACAAAGATCTTCCTCAGGCAGAACAAACGCTGCGCTCGCTGCTCAGCGAGCAGCCACAAAATGGTCCGGCACGAGAGAATCTTTACTACGTCCTGCGTGAGCAAAATAAAACGGCGGAAGCGCAGGCAATGTTACGCACGCTGCCGGAGAGTTTGCAGCAAAAGCTGCAGCCGCGCATCGTGACCGGTATGCCGGGAGATTCGCTACGTCGCCAGGCGCAAGAGCAGGCCAACGGCGGCAACGTCAGCGGCGCTATTGCGATATTGCGCCAGGGCGTCTCCCGCTATCCGGATGACGCCTGGATGCGCCTCGACTTAGCCCGGCTACTGCAAAAATCCGGTAATGACAGCGAGGCCGCGTCAACGATGGCCGCCGCGTATCGCCCCGGCGCCAGCAGTAACGCCCTTTATGCCGCAGCCCTGTTTGCCAGTGAGAACGGCGGTTGGCAGCAGGCGCAGACGCTGCTGGGGCGGATTCCCGCCGCCAGCCAGACCAGCCAGATGCGCGACCTGCGTCAGCGGGTAAATTACAACCTGCAACTGACCACCGCGCAAGACTATCTCGCCCAGGGCAACACGGTGGCGGCATCCAATACCCTGAAAGCGATGTCGGCCACGCCGCCAAAATCACCGGCTGACTTGGGTAAACTGGCGCGATTGCTGGCGCAGAGCGGCGATGTTGCCACGGCGGTAACACTGGTGCGCAACAATATCAGCGGCGGCATCGCTGGGAACGCTGGCGACTATGCCGATCAGGTGGCGGTCCTCAACCAGGCGGGGTTGACCAATGAAGCGCAGACTCTGCTGTCGAATCCGCAGCTGCAGGCAAGCAGTACGCCAACGCAGCTGGCGAGCATCCGCAATGGTTATGTGATCAACGAAGCCGATCGTCTGCGGGAGCAGGGCAACTACGCCGCGGCGTATGACAAGTTGATGGGCGCGATGCAAAGTGACCCGCAAAATACCGATCTGATGTTCGCGATGGCGCGTCTTTACCAGAGCGGTAAAATGAACAAAGAAGCCGGGGTGGTCTATGACTACCTGATGACCCGCGATACGCCGGATCAGGCGGCGCGCTCCGGCGCTATCGATGTTGCGCTATCGGCCGGCGATAACGACCGGGCAGAGCAACTGGCCGGCGGATTGCGTCAGGACAACACGCCGGATCGCCTGTTGCTGCTGGCTCGCGTCGCGGAGGCGCAGGGGCACCATCAGCAGGCTATGACGTATCTGCGCAGCGCGCGCGGCAAACTGCTGGGTCTGCAGAGCAGCAACAGCGCGCAAACGCCGACTGTTGGTGGCGTGCTGGCAGCGGATAACCCCTTTGTAGGGGTCTCCCGTACACCGTCCACAACGCGAACGGCGTCGGCTTACGGGCAGTATATGCCGTGGCAGGTAACCCAGGTATCGACAGGCAGCGGAACCACGCTGCCCGGCATTCAGCGTCCCGACCTTCCGGTGGAGACGGCGCAAACCCGTATGCTGCGCCAGGTCGACACCATGATGGAGTCGCTGCAGGATAAAACCGGCACCTGGCTCCAGGGCGGAATGGAGGTGCGCGGACGCGACGGCGAATCCGGGACCAGTAAGCTGACCGAGATGAAAACGCCGCTGACCTGGTCGTCATCGCCGTTTGGCGACTCACGTTTTGACTTTACCGTGACGCCGATTTCGCTGAATGCCGGCACCGCCAGCGGCGACGCCTGGCGGCGCTACGGCGCGAACCCGCTCTCCAATGCGGTCTCCAACATGGTTTCCACTGCCACCAGCGAACAGGCGGCGATTGCGGGGATGACCGCGGCGGAACAGACGGCGTACTTTGCCAACAATCCGGGGGCCCAGGCCTTGAGTTTGCTGGGGAGGTTGAATGCGTCAGACTTTAACGCCACCACCAGCAGCGGGATGGAGAATCTGGCGAAACTTGGCACCTATGACTCCGGGCAGGTTGCTGGCTATCTGGCGTCATCCAACCTGAAACCGAATGTCGATCAGACCAGCGGTTCGACGGATTCGCAGAAGGCAAATGGCGTCGAGTTAGCCCTGGCGTTGAGCGGCGATGATTACCGCGTGGACATCGGCAGCACGCCGTTGGGCCAGGATCTCAACACCATGGTCGGGGGCGTGAAGTGGTCGCCGAAACTTACCAATTACCTGTCCTTGATCTTCACCGGTGAGCGCCGTTCGCTGACCGACAGCCTGCTCTCTTACGTGGGACTGAAAGATGCCTACTCCGGGAAAACCTGGGGGCAGGTGACGAAGAATGGCGGAACTCTGCAGCTCAGCTACGACGATGGCGACGCCGGTTTCTACGTCGGTGGCGGCGGCTACAGCTACATTGGCAGCGATGTCGCCAGCAACACCAGTATCAACGCCAATGCCGGGGTCTATTTGCGACCTTATCATGATGAATATCGTCAGCTGCAGGCCGGTTTGAGTATGAGCTACATGGATTACTCGAAAAACCTGAGTTACTTCACCTATGGTCAGGGGGGCTACTTCAGTCCGCAAAACTACGTGAGCGTCTCGCTGCCGGTTAACCTGACGGAGAAGTATGACAACTGGACGATGAAGCTTGGCGGCTCGGTGGGTTATCAGTCCTATAGTCAGGATAAGAGCGCCTACTTCCCGACCAATTCCGAATGGCAGCAGACCCTGGAGACTGCGGTTGCCAATGGTTTTGCCAAAGAGGCGTACTATTCGGCGACCTCGAAGAGCGGCGTTGGCTACACGCTACGCGCCGGGGCGGATTACAAGGTGAACAAGCAGATGACGCTGGGCGGCCAGATTGGCTACGACACCTTCGGTGATTACAACGAGAGTACCGCCGGTCTCTATATCCGCTATATGTTGGGAGATAACTGATCATGACGGACAAAAATAACGCGGAAGTCGTGGCCTGGTTTCAACAGCAGCAAACCCCCGCGGGATGGTTTGATCTGCTGCTCATTATGATTGACGGGATGCTGGACAACGCCGGCGAGCTGGAGAGCCAGCCATTTTTGCATCAGATGGGGGAAGCCCTGGCCGATAACTACCCGTTGCCGGAGTCAGAAACGGTCGGTCAGCTGGAGGCCAACATTAACCAGCTGCTTAGCCGCTTTCAATGGGGCATCGTCAGTGTGGATGTGGGCGATGATGGCCTGCGCTTACGTCATCGCGCGCTGCCAGTGAGTCGTGATGATGCGCATCGTGTGCGCTGGTGCAACGCATTTTGTGCCATACTCGAGGGGCTTTATTCTCGCTGGCTACAGGGACAAGGGGGCGGTGCACATGTGGTGTTACAGCGTGAGCGGCTGTTCTCGGTTTCTGATGTTCAGTTCCTCTACTTCCATCCATAACGGGTGAAAATATGTCTTTGCGTGCTGTAATCGCAGTGATGGTGACGATGGTGCTGCTGCCCCGTGCGTGGGCAGACACTGCGTGGGAAAGCTATAAATCGCGTTTTATGATGGCTGACGGGCGAATTGTGGATACGGGGAACGGCAACGTTTCGCATACCGAAGGCCAGGGGTTCGCGATGCTACTGGCCGTCGCGAAAAACGATCGGCCAGCCTTCGACAAGCTGTGGCAATGGACCGATAAAACGCTACGCAATAAAGACAACGGACTTTTTTACTGGCGCTATAACCCTGTGGCACCGGACCCTATTGCCGACAAGAACGATGCGACCGACGGCGATACCCTGATTGCATGGGCGCTGCTGCGCGCGCAGCAGCAGTGGGGGGACAAATCCTACGGTAATGCGTCTGACGCCATCACCGCATCGCTGCTGAAAAATACGGTGGTGACCTTTGCCGGTTATCAGGTCATGATGCCTGGCGCCAAAGGTTTTAATCGCAACGACCATCTTAATCTTAACCCCTCTTACTTTATCTTCCCGGCATGGCAGGCGTTTGCCGCGCGTACGCATCTGATCGCCTGGCGTAAGTTGCAAAGCGATGGTCAGGCGCTGCTGGGCAAAATGGCATGGGGTAAAGCACAGCTCCCTACCGACTGGGTCGCGCTGAAAGCAGACGGTAAGATGGAGCCGGCGAAAGAGTGGCCGCCGCGGATGAGTTATGACGCGATTCGTATCCCGCTGTATCTCACCTGGGCCAATCCGCAGAGTCCCCTGCTGACGCCGTGGAAAAACTGGTTCCAGAGCTATCCGCGGTTGCAAACCCCCGCGTGGATTAACGTCAGCACCAATAATGCCGCCCCGTGGTTCATGACCGGCGGCCTGCTGGCGGTTCGCGATCTGACCATGGGCGAGACGCCGGAGGATCCGCAAATTACCGCTCAGGATGATTACTATTCCGCCAGCCTGAAACTGCTGGTCTGGCTGGCAGGGCGCGATCGGTAATTTTATCGCCTTCGGTAGGCGCTCTATGGCTTGCTGAAGGCGTTATCGACAGTCGCACAACGGCTCAGAGTGGGATAATTTCGTCTTCGCGGAGCGTGAGGACTTCGACGCCGCCTGCGGTGACGGCCACGGTATGTTCCCACTGCGCCGAGAGTTTTTTATCGCGGGTCACCACGGTCCAGCCATCCTTCTTGATTTTTGTCCGGCTATCACCCTGATTGACCATCGGTTCGATGGTAAAAACCATGCCTTCTCGCAGCACGGCGCCTTCGCCAGGTTTGCCGTAGTGCAGCACCTGGGGTTCTTCATGCATCTCCTGCCCGATACCGTGACCGCAATACTCCCGTACGACGCTGTAGCCGTTGCTTTCGACATGGCTCTGAATCGCATGGCCGATATCGCCCAGTGTGGCGCCGGGCCTGACGGCTTTGATGCCTTTCCACATCGCTTCGTACGTTTTCTTCACCAGTCGACGGGCCAGCGGCGAAACGTCGCCGATCAGGTACATTTTGCTGGAGTCCGCAATCAGGCCATCTTTTTCCAGCGTAATGTCGACGTTGACGATGGCGCCTGACTTCAGATGCTCCGTTTCTTTTGGCATACCGTGGCACACCACGTCATTCACCGACGTATTTAAGACGAAAGGATAATCGTATTGCCCTTTGCTTGCCGGTCGGGAATGGAGCTGATTGACGATATACGCTTCCGCCAGGTTGTTGATCTCCATGGTGGTTATGCCGGGCTGAATATGCTTATCCAGCATGTCAAACACCGAGGCCAGTAGTGCGCCGGCCCGGCGCTGTCGGGCTAACTCGTCCGCCGTTTTAATGGGAATTGATGGCATTGATCACCTCCAGTAAACGATCGGATCCCGATTTAAGCATCATCATCTTGATTTGCTGATGGTTAAGCTCCGGATAGAGTTCGCTCATCATCCCCAGCCGAATCCAGTATTCCGCCTGAGCATTCACTGAGCGTGACATGGCCTTGCTGGCGTCGCGAATGTCGTCATGTAGCAGGTCGGAGATTTTTACAATTCCCATATATATGTTCCGTAATGATTCATATATATATCGTATATCCCGGCACTGACGCTGTCACTGCGCTTTTAACCGGCAACGGTCGCCGGAGCGCGCCATAAGAGATAACACACCCTGCACGGCGGTCAGACATTGCGCCAGGAGATTAACGAAGAGGCGAGGGGCGGTTGACCCATTGGCGAATCACGGCCGCAGGGAATGCCCTGCGGCCGTTAGTCGGGTTACTGCGGGTACGGTACCCAGCTTCCGCCGTTCAACTGAACGTAAGGTTTTCCCTGGTACTGCAGAACGATGGCGTTGGCGTTTTCCGATACTGCGGCGCTTTGCGGCAGATTGGCGGTGTACTGCTGCCAGTCCACGTTATCTTCGGTGAACATCTTGCCGTCCAGCGCGCGAACCACCAGCTCCGACACCGCCAGATAACTGGTCGGCTGGTCGATAATCAGCGGGGCGCCCTGATGCGGTGCCTTCATCCCGAAGAATTTCACCGCTGTCGGCACGTGGGTAATGGACGGGCTCGGGATATCGCGCAGGCCCGAAACCTGCATTTTGTCGCCCTTCAGCGCACCGCCGTGTTCTGGTACGACCACAACCATCACTTTACGGCCCGATTTTTCCAGTCCGGTAAAGAAGCTGTCCAGCTCGTCAAAGAGTTTCTGCGCGCGAACTTTGTAATCCGCCGTTTTGCTCTGGCCCGGGAAGTGGTTGCCGTCGTGCAGCGGCAGGATGTTGTAGAAGGTAGCGGTGCGGGCGTTACCCTGTTTATTTTCGGTTTCCAGCCAGCGGTTGAGGGTCGCTAAGTCGTCATAGACCGGCGAGCCATCAAAAGCCTGCAGGCTGACCGGCAGCCCCGTTTGATCCATCAGCGGACTTTGCATCCCGCCTAAGCTGCGCAGCTCTTTCAGGAAGTCGCCGAACTGGCCGTTGTGGCCGAGCATCAGCTGTTGGGCAAAGCCGAGTTTTGCCAGGTTTTCGAACAGGTAGCAGTCGTTGCCCGATGGTTGATAGAGGTTCGAATGCGACAGCTGGCCGCAGCTTGCGCGCAGCAGTCGTACCGCCGCCGGGCCGCTGTAGGAGGTCGCCGAGTTAAAGTTTTTGAACACAATATCAAAATGCTTCCACAGCGGATGATCCATCAGCCCTGCGGCTTCAATATCGGACCACGACAGCGAGCAAATGTTGATAATCAGCAGGTCAAACGGCTGGGCGTCGGCCGGGAGCCGATCCGGGAACGGCGTTTTGCGTTTCTGTTCTGAGGCATAGAACGCGTTCAGCCAGTTGGTCAAATTCGCCGAGGTGGGTGGTTCGGTTTGTGGTGGAATATCGCCGCTGGCGGCAGAGGTCCCCGCCGGGGCCACCGTCGCGGTTGTCGTCTTCGTGATGGTTGCCGCTGCCGTCGGCTGTCCCGCAGGCCATAGCGTAAAGGCCGGAAGCAGTGGGCTGACCGCCAGCCACACCATAATGGCGGAGACCACAACCGTGACGCGCAGCCACTGGCTGATGAACATCCACAGTACCAGCAGCAGGAAGAAGGCGCCGACCATGTTCCAGTTAATAAAGCGGGTTATCAGGTCCCAGATATAACTGGCGCTGAAGCCAGCAAGCTGCGAGCCCTGGCTGAAAATACTTTCCGGCCCCGGCAGCCAGGTATCATGCCAGAACAATCCGATGCCGATCGGAATAGCAATCCAGTGTCGCAGTCGGTGAAGTTTATATTTCGGCAGAGGGACCAGTAAAAAGGCGAGAAAGACCAGGTTGAGCATGGGATGAAAATTAAGATATCCCGCCCAAAGCAGCGCAAACTTCACCAGGAAGTAAAAATTCCAACCGGCCAGGCCACGCCAGTATTGCCAAAGCGGCAGCGGCGTCGCATTAGTTTTTGGATTCGTCATTTATTCAGTTTGCCTTGCTGAGTTGTTGCTTCCCGGTGTATTACGCCAGCCGGTTTGACATAACGAGGTTTAAAGAACATTAAGCGTAGGGTGGTGCGAATTCGGCGCTGGTAATGGCGCGTCAGGTATCCCAGCGGAAAAAACAGCAGGGCACAGAGTACGATCAGCTGGAGAATATCACTGATGGACATCATGACTTTTTCTCCCTGTCGGTAGACAAACGATGCGGCTGCGGAATACGTCGCCAGCTGCGCCCGTCATGGGCCGCATTAATAGGGTTATTTTTCTCCATCGTGATAGGCAGCGGCGTGTTCCACTGCGCCGGCGAAATACTCCGCATCAGCACAATTTCCGCGGTGATTTGTTTATCTTCAAACCAGATCATGCGGTTAGAGAAAATATCGCCGGTGGGCAACGGGAAAATATGGTTTAACGCGGTATCCAGGTCGTTTACGCGACAAAACGACAGAAACAGCACTAACCGGTTGTTACCGATCGTCATGATATCGCCCTTACGGTTCGGCCGGCACAGCGTCAGCGCTTGCTCGACGCGAAGCCCCGGCGCCGGGCGCAGCGCCACCATCACGCCCTTGCTGTCCGCAGGCAGCATGGTGTTGTCCATAATGTTATGTACCGCGGCGCAGAAATCTTCCCACTTTTGGTAGCCGCGTAGTTTGAGCGGCTGGCTCCAGGTCAGCAGGGTGGCGAAGTCTTCCGGAATATGGCGGGTGAACTTCTGTTTTTGTACGCTTTCCACCAACGTCAGACAGCGGGAAAGCGGTGCGCTGAAGGGGATAACCATATTCGCGCCGCTGCTGAGAAGCAGTCGCTCATCGGTAGTCCGCAGGCTAGGTAGCTGTTCGCGCACAACAATTTTCAACGCGCTGCCGCGCTGTCGGCGCAGTGTGTGAATATAGCGACCCAGTTGCTCAATCTGTGCGTTCTGCGTCACGGAAAATAACAGCGTTGCCGCCTGCGCGGTGCGGGCGGCATTAAACACGCCGTCATTGGTATCAAACAGCGTCCAGTATTCGGACAGGGCAGGCGCGCCTTCCAGTACTCGCAGGTTACTCAGGACGACCTTCTCATCGCTGCGTGGCTGCACTGTGGTCTCTTCTTCTTCAGCCAGTCGCCAGCCCTCGTCATCCTGGATTACCGTCAGTTGCTGTTGTGCGCTTATGCCTTTTTCACTGCCCCACCAGGCAATATCAAACAGAAAACTATCGCCCTGATAACGAATGCTCGCCAGCCCCGAAAGCGCGCGGTACTCGTGCAATAATGGTGACAGCTGCTTGTCTATATCATTATCTGAATTAAGTATTAATAACGAACAGTTATGATATTTAGCCCATTGGTGCGATTTTTCTACCCACGCGCTTATTTTCTCACTTTTTATGTTTTTCCATGCATTTTCGGCACACAGCAAAATAAAAAAGTAATTGGCCGGATCGACGCAGCAGAGTAAATCACGATGCATTTCTTCCAGCCCGGCCGTCAGGTCAGGCATGCTGAATAACGCCACTTTTTCCGGGCCACGATCTTTTTTTAATGATATGACTTTTTTTGGTTTTTCACCCATGACTATGGCGGCGACTTTACACTCTTTATCCTGCGCCGCCAGGGTTTGATTGAGCAGGCTTACCGCGTCAGGATAGCGATCGACGTTAAGCCACCATACGCCCCCGACGGGCATATGACAGACCTCGTCCCATAATGATGAAATACCTAAAGTATAAACGATATTCACTTCGTTCCTCGTCAGCCCTGATTCATACTGGATCAGTTTACTAGCGAAAGTGTCAGAGTAAACCTAACATTGAATTTAAAGGGTATCAGTTTTAGCATATATAGGTTACTTGAGATTGAACCTATTACACGTCGGGTTTTATTTATTGTTTTTTTAATGGACAGCAAAATGCCGGGAAAAGAGCCTCCAATACCCTCAGATGCAACGCTGGGTTATACCTTTCAAAATGATTTCCTGGCTTTAAGCCGGGCATTTTCCCTGCCCGAAATTGATTACCACGACATTTCCCGGCGCGAGCAGTTAGCCGCTGCGCTGAAACGCTGGCCATTATTGGCGGAACTCGTAGATAAAAAGTAAGGACGCCGTCGATGGCTATTCTTGGATTACAGGGTATCCGCGGTGGCGTGGGCACCACGTCGATTACCGCTGCGCTCGCCTGGGCGTTACAGCTCCTCGGGGAAACGGTGCTGGCGATCGACGCCAGCCCGGATAATATGCTGCGCTATTTTTTCAACGTTGATGCGACGCATCGCGACGGTTGGGCACGCTCGTTGATTGATGGAGGCGACTGGCGCGACGCCGGGATTCGTTATACCTCGCATATCGATATTTTGCCTTTTGGTCTGCTCTCGCCCGGCGAAAGAGAGAACGTTGATAAGCTCTATCCGACGCTGGAGTCCTTTGTCGGCATGGTCGAGAAACTGGAGCAGCAGGGCGATCATCGCTGGCTGCTGCTGGATTTACCGGAAGGGTATTCCCCGCTGACTCGTTCGCTGCTTAGCGCCTGCGATCG
>NZ_JBCNNS010000082.1:0-19963 GCF_039594335.1 Raoultella sp. | reverse complement strand
CGAAGTATCCTTATCTCAGGAAGCACAAGCTTTGGGGAAATCACTTCTGGCAAAGAGGGTATTTTGTGGACTCGGTAGGGGCAAACGAAGAAATAATGCGACGATATGTCCGGTACCAGGACAAGGTAGCCAAAGAGGAAGAAGAGAGACAAATACAGCCCGGACTGGAAGGGGAGTGTTTAAGCCCCCTTTTAGGGGGGCTGTGTCAAAGCCACCTGCTACGCAGGTGGATTATTTACATCTATCTTAAATCACCTGTGGAAATGGCATCGTTCTCAGGTTTAACGTTCTTCGCGTCCCTTTGTCTGCATGATTTCCGTCAGTTGACGATCTTTTTCTTCCCACAGTTCATTTAACCAACGCTGGAAACGGCGCTTAAAGTTTTTGTCATTCACGTAGTCGCCGTGCAGATCTTCCGCCACGGGAACGAGATTAACGCGAACAACAATGCGCGTCAGTCGGCCGCTTAACATATCGTAAAATGGCCTCTTGTTGTTCTCCGGATAGCAAAGCGTGACATTCAACAGCTTATCGAACTGTGCGCCGAGCACGTTCAACGCCATCGCGATACCTGCGGCTTTCGGTGGCAATAAATTGCGATAAGGTGAACGCGTTTGCCGCTGTTTGTCTTCGGTAAAACGCGAACCTTCTACAAAATTGACGATGGTGGTCGGATGTGCACGAAATTTCTCGCAGGAGCGGCGAGTGGTTTCAACATCTTTACCGCGACGCTCAGGATGGCGAATTAAATAGCCTCGCGAGTAGCGACGCATAAAGGGCATATCCAGCGCCCAGCAGGCAAGCCCGATAAAAGGTACCCATGCCAGTTGTTGCTTAAGGAAGTATTTATTCATAGGGATATGCTTGCGGAACAACACGCAGAGCACCACGATATCCGCCCAGCTATGATGATTGCTGATCAGCAGATACCAGTTTTTTTTGTTCAGTCCCTCAAGACCTTGCACGTCCCACGTCAGTCTGGGATTCAGGTAGAGCAACAGGGCCAACCCTTCGCACCAGCAATACATCATGAAATTGCAGAAACGGGAAATTGCACGCCATACCGCAGGGATAGGCACAAGAAGTTTAATCAGCCCGGCGATGATTATCGGTACGGAACAGATAATGGTCACTAAGATGGTAAGGGCGATACTCAGCGGAAGCGTTATCGCAGCGAGTAATCTCGACATAGTTAGTTTATTCAGAAAGTTAGGCTGATAAAGAGCGCAGTTAAACCGTGCAAGAGGCTGATTTTACCAGAAAACACAGCAAATGACGGGTCTTTCCAGAACAGAAAAAACGGCGGATCTTATATCCACATGGAACATTGAGTCATTAGAAAGGTATTAAAAGCAAGGATCAATAATTAACTTTATGATAAATAAACTTAAATTATGTTTTTTGTTATTTTGTTTCAGATCAGACAGCTATCCTTATAAAACTATGCACAAAGTTATCCACAGATATTACTGCCGCACGATCGACCGGATCAACGAATCTTTTTGGTGAAATGCGGGAAAAATTCAGGTTTTCAGGCCTGTCTGTGGCATCCTTTACCCATAATCTGATAAACAGGCACGGAAATTATGGTTCAGATCCCAGAAAACCCACTTATCCTCGTTGACGGCTCCTCTTACCTCTACCGGGCGTATCACGCTTTCCCGCCGCTGACTAACAGCGCTGGCGAACCGACAGGCGCTATGTATGGCGTGCTGAATATGCTGCGAAGCCTGATCCTCCAGTATCAACCCACTCATGCCGTTGTGGTTTTTGATGCCAAAGGAAAAACTTTCCGTGACGAACTGTTTGAGCATTACAAATCCCATCGTCCGCCGATGCCGGACGATCTGCGTGCGCAGATCGAACCGTTGCATACCATGGTGAAGGCAATGGGGCTGCCGCTAATGGCTGTGCCAGGCGTCGAAGCGGACGATGTGATCGGAACTCTGGCGCGCGAAGCAGAAAAAGCGGGGCATCCGGTGCTCATCAGTACCGGTGATAAAGACATGGCGCAACTGGTCACGCCGGGCATTACCCTGATTAATACCATGACCAATACCATTCTTGGCCCGGATGAAGTGGTGACGAAGTACGGCGTTCCGCCAGAGCTGATTATTGACTTCCTGGCGCTGATGGGCGACTCCTCCGATAATATTCCAGGCGTACCCGGCGTGGGCGAGAAAACGGCTCAGGCTCTGCTGCAGGGACTGGGGGGACTGGATGCGTTGTACGCGCACCCAGAAAAAATTGCCGGTTTGACTTTCCGCGGCGCCAAAACGATGGCGGCGAAACTGGAACAGAATAAAGAGGTGGCCTACCTCTCTTATCAGCTGGCCACGATTAAAACCGACGTTGAGCTGGATCTGAGCTGTGAAGAGCTGCACGTGCTGCCGCCAGTGGCGGACGATCTGTTGGCTCTGTTCAAAAAATATGAATTTAAGCGCTGGATAACCGATGTTGAATCCGGAAAATGGATGCAATCAAAAGGCGTCAAGCCAGCCGACAAACCGACAGAAGCAGCGGTAGTCGAGGAAGAAGAGGCCGAGGTGGCGGCGGCGCTGTCTGCGGAAAACTACGTCACTATTCTTGATGAAAAGACGCTGATCGAATGGATCGAGAAGCTGAAAAAAGCGCCGCTGTTTGCGTTTGATACGGAAACGGACAGCCTGGATAATATCTCCGCCAATATGGTAGGCCTGTCCTTTGCCATTGAGCCCGGCGTCGCAGCCTATGTCCCGGTTGCGCATGATTATCTCGATGCGCCGGAACAGATTTCCCGAGAACGTGTGCTGACGTTGCTGAAACCTTTGCTGGAAGATGAGAATCTGCTGAAGGTCGGGCAAAACCTGAAATATGACCGCGGAATTCTGGCGAACTATGACATTGAGCTACGCGGCATCGCTTTTGACACCATGCTGGAGTCCTACATTCTTGATAGCGTGGCGGGCCGCCATGATATGGACAGCCTCGCCGACCGCTGGCTGAAGCATAAAACAATTACCTTTGAAGAGATCGCAGGAAAAGGTAAAAATCAGCTCACTTTTAACCAGATCGCGCTGGAAGAAGCCGGGCGCTACGCGGCGGAAGATGCGGATGTCACCCTGCAGTTGCACCTGAAGATGTGGCCGAAGCTGCAGCAGCATGACGGTCCGCGGAATATCTTTACGCATATAGAGATGCCGCTGGTACCGGTGCTTTCTCGCGTGGAACGTAACGGCGTCAAAATCGATCCGGCGGTGCTGCACGCCCATTCGCAGGAGATCGCCAAACGCCTGATTGAACTGGAACAGAAAGCCTACGAGATCGCGGGCGAAGAATTCAATCTCTCTTCACCCAAGCAGTTGCAGACTATTTTGTTTGAAAAACAAGGTATTAAACCGCTGAAAAAAACGCCGGGCGGTGCGCCTTCCACATCCGAGGAAGTGCTCGAAGAACTGGCGCTGGATTACCCTCTACCGAAAGTTATTCTGGAATATCGCGGGCTGGCGAAGCTGAAGTCAACATATACCGACAAGCTGCCTCTGATGATTAACCCTAAAACCGGCCGCGTACATACCTCTTATCACCAGGCGGTAACGGCGACGGGGCGTCTCTCCTCCACCGATCCTAACCTGCAGAACATTCCGGTGCGTAACGAAGAAGGGCGTCGTATACGTCAGGCATTTATCGCGCCGCCAGATTACCTCATCGTTTCTGCCGACTACTCGCAAATTGAGTTGCGCATTATGGCGCATCTGTCGCGTGACAAAGGCCTGCTGGCCGCGTTTGCGGCAGGTAAAGATATCCACCGCGCAACGGCGGCCGAGGTCTTTGGCTTGCCGCTGGAGAGCGTAAGCGGCGAGCAGCGTCGAAGTGCCAAGGCGATTAACTTTGGTCTGATTTATGGCATGAGCGCATTCGGCCTCGCACGACAGCTCAATATTCCGCGCAAAGAGGCGCAGAAATATATGGACCTCTATTTTGAGCGCTATCCGGGCGTCCTTGATTACATGGAACGTACCCGAGCACAGGCAAAAGAGCAGGGCTATGTCGAAACGCTGGATGGCCGTCGCCTCTACCTTCCGGACATCAAATCCAGCAACGGCGCTCGACGTGCCGGCGCCGAACGTGCGGCGATCAATGCCCCGATGCAGGGTACGGCGGCAGATATTATCAAGCGTGCGATGATCGCCGTTGATGAATGGTTGCTGACTGAGAAGCCGCGAGTGCGGATGATCATGCAGGTGCACGATGAACTGGTCTTCGAAGTGCACAAAGATGACCTTGATGCCGTGGCGAAGAAGGTACACGAACTGATGGAAAACAGTACGACGCTAGCGGTACCGCTGCTGGTGGAAGTGGGAAGCGGAGAAAACTGGGATCAAGCGCACTAAGTATTCAGTGGATAAGGTGATTTTCTGTAAGTAAGCAACATAACTTATAGCGTTTTGTGATGCTCATTTGAATTTGCTATGTAAAGGGTGAAAAAAAACTACAAAAAATGCTTTCTCCATAACCGAAAGAAGAGTAAAGTTAACGACGTAGGGTACAGAGGTAAGATGTTCTATCTTTCAGACCTTTTACTTCACGTAATCGGATTTGGCTGAATATTTTAGCCGCCCCGGTCATTTATGACCGGGGCGTTTTTTATTGCGCGAAAGAAAATTTTTGCGGACCGCGGTGGGCTGATGATGTAGCCCGGATAAGGCGTCAGGCGCCGCTATCCGGGAAAACAACGGCGATTACTCTCCGTCGACGATCTCTTCCTGAGGAGGGATCTCATTAAACCAGCTGTCGAGCTTCTGACGCAGCTTATCCACGCCTGATTTCTTCAGCGAAGAGAAAGGTTCAACCTGCACATCTCCGTTAAAGGCAAGAACTGCTTCACGCACCATATTCACCTGCGCTTTACGCGCGCCGCTGGCCAGCTTATCGGCTTTAGTCAGCAGAACCAGAACCTGGATATCGCTTTCTACGGCCCATTCGATCATTTGCTGATCGAGGTCTTTCAGCGGATGACGGATATCCATCAGCACCACCAGTCCTTTCAGGCACAGACGTTTCTCCAGGTATTCACCCAGAGCACGCTGCCATTTGATCTTCATCTCCTCCGGGACCTGAGCGTAACCGTAACCCGGCAGGTCGACCAGGCGTTTGCCTTCGGCGACTTCGAACAGGTTGATTAGCTGGGTGCGGCCAGGGGTCTTGGAAGTACGCGCCAGGTTTTTCTGGTTGGTGAGCGTATTCAGGGCGCTGGATTTCCCCGCATTTGAGCGGCCAGCAAAGGCAACTTCGATACCCGTATCGGATGGAAGATGGCGGATATCGGGTGCGCTGGTGACAAAATGCGTCTGTTGATAGTTCCAGTGAGTCAAGACTGTCGTCTCCGTTAAATAAGGCTATGGCGGGGATTATACCTGAACAGCAGAAAAAGGCTGTTTTTACCGCATCCTCTGGCGTAAGTAAAAACCCTTAAATTTGTGAGACATTGACCATTCAAGGTCGAGGCAATCGATGAGAAATGATAGACGCTGATAGTGTAACACATTAAAAATCATACGATTAAATTTAAATAACCCTCCTGAATAACCATTTTTACTCTGTGGTTGGTTGTAGGATTTGATGAAAACGGTAGAGTAATGGGCAAAGGCGAGGAAGCCTACAGGACAGTGACTCAGGATGAGTTGTCAGGAGCGCCAGGAGGCGAAGACCCGGGATTAATGTCAGGATGACAAACGTCTGGAGACGTTTTGACAAGGAAAGGGACGTAACAGGGACTGTTATTTGCTGAAGGAAAGACAGGGTTCGTCGTGAGCTAACAGGGAAAGTGGAAACCCGCTAAGGGTTGTCAGTGAGGAAAAAGGCGGCAGAGTAATCTGTCGCCTTTTTTCTTTGCTTGCTTTCTGCTAGATTCCGCCTCAATTCTATACTGAAGAAAACGAATCTGAAGATTACCTATATGAAAAAACCGACATCCGTACCCCGTGGTAAAACGCATCGCAAGACACGTGAAGAAATGAATCAGGAATCCCGCGATCGCAAACGCCAGAAGAAACATCGTGGTCACGCGGCGGGAAGTCGCGCAACTGGCGGTGAAACCGCATCATCCGGCAAAAAACAGAGCCAACAGCAAGATCCGCGTATTGGGAGTAAAAAACCGATTCCGCTGGGCGTGACTGAAAGCACCCCGGCTACTAAGCAGCACAAACCGAAGAGCGAGAAACCTATGCTTTCACCACAGGCTGAGCTGGATTTGCTGGAAAACGATGAGCGCCTGGACGCGCTGCTGGAACGTCTGGAAGAGGGGGGCACCCTGAATGCTGAAGAGCAGTCATGGGTCGATGCCAAACTCGATCGTATTGATGAGCTGATGCAGCAGCTTGGCCTGTCCTACGATGATGACGAGGATGAGGAAGAAGAGCGTCAGGAAGATATGATGCGTCTGCTGAAGGGTGGAAACTAACGTTTGCACTCAATCGGATTCCCGGTCCTGCTTATAACCCTTTTGGTTGTATGTTATCTGCTGTGGTTATTCGTTAAACTACGACGGTTGTCGCGGCGTCAGAAATGGCTGCGCAACCGGCTCATTACCCGAGGTGCGGTTGGGCCGGGGTGGCGTACCCGCCGACGGCACCATCGGAAGGAGTGAGCATGTCTGTGCAGTTAATCGACTGGGATCTGGCCCTGATCCAGAAATATAACTATTCGGGGCCACGTTATACCTCATACCCCACCGCACTGGAGTTTTCTCCTGAGTTCGGTGCGGCAGAATTTGACGCGGCGGTAGCTCGATACCCGCAGCGTCCGCTATCGCTGTATGTGCATATTCCGTTTTGTCACAAGCTCTGTTATTTCTGCGGCTGCAACAAAATTGTGACTCGCCAGCAGCATAAAGCCGACCAGTATCTGGATGTTCTGGAGCAGGAAATTATCCATCGTGCGCCGCTCTTCGCCGGACGTCAGGTGAATCAGCTGCACTGGGGTGGCGGTACCCCCACTTATCTGAATAAAGTGCAAATAAGCCGCTTAATGCATTTGCTGCGCAGCCATTTCAATTTTAACGCCGATGCAGAGATCTCGATTGAAGTCGATCCGCGTGAAATTGAACTGGATGTCCTGGATCATCTCCGATCGGAAGGCTTCAACCGGCTGAGCATGGGCGTGCAGGACTTCAATAAAGAGGTTCAGCGGCTGGTTAACCGCGAGCAGGATGAAGCGTTTATCTTTGCCCTGCTCAATCATGCGCGTGAGATTGGTTTTACCTCGACGAATATCGATCTGATTTACGGCCTGCCAAAACAAACGCCGGAGAGTTTTGCGTTTACCTTGCAAAAAGTCGCTGAGCTCAACCCCGATCGTCTGAGCGTATTCAACTATGCGCATCTGCCGACACTCTTCGCCGCTCAGCGTAAAATCAAAGATGCCGACCTGCCTTCGGCGCAACAGAAGCTGGATATTCTGCAGGAAACCATTGCCTCACTCACTGACGCCGGCTATCAGTTTATCGGGATGGATCACTTTGCCCGTCCGGATGACGAGCTGGCCGTTGCTCAGCGCAACGGCGTCCTGCACCGCAACTTCCAGGGTTACACCACCCAGGGTGATACCGACCTGCTGGGGATGGGGGTGTCGGCGATCAGCATGATTGGCGACTGCTACGCGCAGAACCAGAAAGAGTTGAAACTCTATTATCAACAGGTTGATGAAACCGGAGATGCGCTGTGGCGCGGTATCGCGCTGACCCGCGATGACTGTATTCGTCGTGATGTGATTAAGGCGCTAATTTGCCAGTTCCATCTCGATTTCTCTGCGGTAGAAACGCGGTGGGAACTGGATTTCCAGCGTTATTTTGCCGACGATCTGGCGCTACTGGCACCGCTGGCAAAAGATGGGCTGGTGGATGTGGATGACAAGGGCATTCAGGTGACGCCAAAAGGCCGTCTGCTGATTCGCAACATCTGCATGTGCTTTGATGCCTACCTGCGTCAGAAAGCGCGCATGCAGCAGTTCTCCCGGGTGATTTAAACACTATCCCGGCGGCGACAGGCCTGCCGGGAAAGCGAAGCGTTACTCCATTCCTAACTCTTTCAGCTTGCGCGTTAGCGTATTACGTCCCCACCCCAGCAGACGCGCGGCCTCTTGCTTATGTCCTTGCGTATGGCGCAGGGCGGTAGTCAGCAGCGTCCGCTCCATCTCCGGCTGCGCTTCAGAAAGCAGGTTTTGATGACCGGAACGCAGGGCGCGATCGGCCCACTGTCCCAGTAACGTTGCCCAGCTGTCCGGCTGCATATGCGTTGGGCTATCGGGAATCGCGGTTTCAAACAGTTCGCTGGGAAGATCCTGCGTCAGAACCTCCTGGCCTGCTGCCATCACCGTTAGCCAGCGGCAGGTGTTCTCCAGCTGGCGGACGTTACCGGGCCAGGCTAAACGGGTTAGCGCGGTTTCCGTCTCCGGATGGAGCTGCTTGGCTTCGACCCCCAGTTCACGGGCGGCAATTTGCAGGAAATGCCGCGCCAGGCGGGGAATATCTTCGCGGCGCTCGCGCAGCGGTGGCAGATGAACGCGAATCACGTTCAGGCGGTGGAACAGGTCCTCACGGAACTTCCCTTCCTGCACGCGCTGCTCAAGATTCTGATGGGTTGCCGCAATAATTCGTACATCGACCTTTACCGGCGCATAGCCACCAACGCGGTAGAACTGGCCATCGGCCAGAACGCGCAGCAGGCGAGTCTGCACATCGAGCGGCATATCGCCGATCTCATCAAGGAACAGAGTCCCGCCGTCAGCCTGCTCAAAACGTCCCTGACGCACGGTATTGGCGCCGGTAAACGCCCCTTTTTCGTGACCGAAAAGTTCAGATTCGATCAGGTCTTTTGGGATCGCAGCCATATTCAGTGCGATAAACGGCGCTTTTGCCCGCGGGCTATGGCGGTGCAAGGCGTGCGCAACCAGCTCTTTACCGGTACCGGATTCGCCGTTGATCAATACGCTGATTGACGAACGCGACAGGCGCCCGATGATGCGAAAGACGTCCTGCATCGCCGGCGCTTCGCCGATGATATCAGCCGTCGGACTGGTTATCGTGATATTACGCGGCTGCTGCTGTTCCTGATAGTGGCTGATCGCGCGATCGACCAGAGCGACCGCTTCATCAATATCAAAAGGTTTGGGCAGATAGTCAAAGGCACCTTGCTGATAGGCGCTGACCGCCGCGTCCAGATCCGAATGCGCGGTCATTATGATGACCGGAAGCATTGGGTGACGCTGTTTAATTTGTTTCAGTAACGCCAACCCATCCATTCCCGGCATCCGAATATCAGATAACAGTACATCCGGGGTTTTGGTGGTGAGTGCATCAAGCACCTCGTTGCCGTTTTCAAACGTTGTACAACTTAAGCCTGCTCCGGTGAGCGCGCGTTCAAGCACCCAACGGATGGAGCTATCGTCATCAACGATCCAGGCTATCCCTCGTTGCATAAACACCTCTACTTCCGAATAGGCAGGTACACCGAGAATTCGGTATGCCCTGGCCAACTGGTAAATTCAATTTTGCCGGAGTGCTGATCGATAAGACTGCGGGCTATGGAGAGCCCCAGACCGGTACCGCCTTCGCGACCGCTAACCATGGGATAGAACAGCGTATCCTGTAAGTGGGACGGAATTCCCGGGCCATTATCTTCGACATCAATACGCGCGGTGAGGCGGTAACGTACGCCGTGCAGCGTCAGCTGAAAGGCGGTGCGGGTGCGCAGGGTGATCTCGCCACCTTCGGGCCCCAGCGCCTGCAGCGCGTTGCGTACGACATTCAGCAGAACCTGCTCGATCTGGTCTGGGTCATGAGGAAGCTCCGGCAGACTCGGGTCGTAATCGCGGACCAGCTTGACGTTATCCGGGAGTTCCATCGAGACTAGCTTCACAACCCGTTCGGCGACCTTATGGATGCTTTCGGTAACATGCATCCCTGGATGCTGCGGCCCCAGCAGGCGGTCGACCAGATTTCTTAAGCGATCGGCCTGTTCAATAATCACGTTGGTGTATTCCATAAGCGCCGGGTCAGGCAGCGCTTTACTCAGCAATTGCGCAGCGCCTCTCAGGCCGCCTAAAGGATTCTTGATCTCATGGGCCAGCCCGCGAACCAAATCCCGCGCCGCGATTTGCTGGGCGTGCTGCAGCTGCTCCTGGCTCAGGCGTCGCTGGTTATCCATCGGCGCCATCTCCAGCAGGATATAGCCTTCAGGCAGGCGCTGTGCCGTCAGAGACAGGATATGCGAGCGGCCATCGATAACCAGCGTCACTTCGTTGTCGGTAAAGCCCTGGCCCGCCAGCAGGCTTTCCTGCATCAGGTCGATATTCAGTGAAAAGTAGCTCAACAATTCCGGAAGCGGCGTGCCAAAGAGCTTACGTGAACTTTGCGCCAGCAACTGCTGCGCGGCCGGGTTCGCGTAATGCACCGCCAGGTCGTCATCGACCAGTAAAATACTGTTGATTAAAGAGTTAAGGATCTGCCCAGCATCGGGCTGAGTGCCTGTTGCCATCTGACAGTCTCCTGAAAAGAGTGCACTATTTCAGTGCAGTATAGCTTTTTATAGTTAAAAAGCGCATGAGATCAGAGTGTTGGTGGAGAAAAAAGCCCATCCTGAGATGGGCTGAAAGTTTCCACGGCAACAAAATATCCACGGTACCCCACGCCACAACACGGAATACCGGGGATTTACAGCAAAATCAGACGCTGTAGTACAGTTCGAATTCAACCGGGTGCGGAGTCATGCGTACACGGTCGTTTTCTTCAATACGCAGGGCGATGTAAGCATCGATAGCGTCGTTGGTGAACACGCCGCCAGCGGTCAGGAATTCACGGTCAGCATCCAGCGCGTTCAGTGCTTCTTCCAGAGAACCTGCAACCTGTGGGATCTCTTTCGCTTCTTCCGGCGGCAGGTCGTACAGGTTTTTGTCCATCGCTTCGCCCGGATGGATTTTGTTCTTGATACCGTCAAGACCAGCCATCAACAGTGCTGCGAAGCACAGGTACGGGTTAGCCGCCGGGTCCGGGAAGCGCACTTCGATACGGCGTGCTTTCGGCGAGGTGACGACCGGGATACGGATGGAAGCGGAACGGTTACGGGCAGAGTAAGCCAGCATGACTGGTGCTTCGTAACCCGGGACCAGACGCTTGTAGGAGTTGGTTGTCGGGTTTGCCAGGGCGTTGATCGCTTTAGCGTGCTTGATAACGCCGCCGATGTAGAACAGCGCTTGTTCAGACAGGCCTGCATACTTGTCGCCAGAGAACAGGTTTACGCCGTTCTTGGACAGAGACATGTGGCAGTGCATACCGGAACCGTTGTCACCGAACATCGGTTTCGGCATGAAGGTCGCAGTTTTACCAAAACGGTGCGCAACGTTGTGCACAACGTATTTGTAGATCTGAATTTCGTCCGCTTTTTTGGTCATGGTGTTGAAACGGGTAGCGATTTCGTTCTGACCCGCAGTAGCCACTTCGTGGTGGTGAGCTTCAACAACCAGGCCCATCTCTTCCAGGATCATACACATGGTAGAACGGATGTCCTGAGAGGAGTCAACCGGCGGAACCGGGAAGTAACCACCTTTTACGCCTGGGCGGTGACCTTTGTTACCACCTTCGTATTTGGTGGAGGAGTTCCATGCGCCTTCGATGTCGTCGATAGCCACGTGGGAGCCAGAGATAGAGGCGCCGAAACGGACATCGTCGAACAGGAAGAACTCAGGTTCTGGCCCGAACAGGACGGTGTCTGCCAAACCGGTAGAGCGCAGGTATTCTTCCGCGCGTTTTGCGATGGAGCGCGGGTCACGGTCGTAGCCCTGCAGCGTACCTGGTTCCAGGATATCGCAGCGGATGATCAGCGTTGGTTCTTCATAGAACGGGTCGATCAGCGCTGTGGTCGCATCCGGCATCAGAACCATGTCAGATTCGTTAATACCTTTCCAGCCACCAATCGAGGAGCCATCAAACATTTTGCCTTCTTCGAAGAATTCGGCATTTACCTGATGAGACGGAATTGTAACGTGCTGTTCTTTACCTTTGGTATCGGTGAAGCGCAGATCGACAAACTTCACTTCGTGCTCGTTCAGCATCGTCAAAACGTGTTCAGCGGACATACTTAAACTCTCCCGGATTGGTCATTGTCGTCGTGGCAACGAAAATTTTTTCACTGCTATGTGGCGTTGTTGCCTTAAAAAATATAAAGCGAAATCTGTGCCAACTTTTAAATTGCCCCCAAAAGGCGTTATCATGCACTCCATCGTGCAAAAGGGCTGCACCATTATGAATGCATAGCACCAATATAGTGCATATGCGTAAGCGTTGGGCACTAGTTTGGTGCAATTAACCTTAAATAACCCTTTTAACGCTCCGTGAAAGCGATCACAAAGAAACTCTGCAATACTTGTTTGGGGAGGATGTTTGTGATCCTGTTTTGTACTGCGATTAATCCGTGTACAATAACGCGCTATTTCTAATGCCTGAGGCAAAGTTGTGATCGAAAATTTGCGTAATATCGCCATCATCGCGCACGTTGACCATGGTAAAACTACCCTGGTTGATAAGCTGCTGCAGCAATCCGGTACGTTCGACGCGCGTGCCGAAACTCAAGAGCGAGTGATGGACTCCAACGATTTGGAGAAAGAGCGTGGGATTACCATCCTCGCGAAAAACACCGCCATCAAATGGAATGACTACCGTATCAACATCGTTGATACCCCTGGGCACGCCGACTTCGGAGGTGAGGTTGAGCGTGTCATGTCCATGGTTGACTCTGTGCTGCTGGTGGTTGACGCATTTGACGGCCCGATGCCGCAGACGCGCTTCGTGACCAAAAAAGCCTTTGCTCATGGCCTGAAGCCTATTGTCGTCATCAACAAAGTTGACCGTCCTGGCGCGCGTCCTGACTGGGTTGTCGATCAGGTATTCGACCTGTTCGTTAACCTCGACGCGACCGACGAACAGCTGGACTTCCCTATCGTTTACGCTTCTGCGCTGAACGGTATTGCGGGTCTGGATCACGAAGATATGGCTGAAGATATGACTCCGTTGTATCAGACCATCGTCGATCGTGTTCCGGCACCGAACGTTGACCTTGATGGTCCGCTGCAGATGCAGATCTCCCAGCTGGATTACAACAACTACGTTGGCGTCATTGGCATCGGCCGCATCAAACGCGGTAAAGTGAAGCCAAACCAGCAGGTTACTATCATTGATAGCGAAGGCAAAACCCGTAACGGTAAAGTGGGTAAAGTTCTGACCCACCTGGGCCTGGAGCGTATCGACAGCGATATTGCTGAAGCGGGCGATATCATCGCGATCACCGGTCTGGGTGAACTGAACATCTCTGACACCATCTGCGATCCGCAGAATGTTGAAGCGCTGCCGGCTCTGTCAGTCGATGAGCCGACCGTATCTATGTTCTTCTGCGTTAACACCTCTCCGTTCTGTGGTAAAGAAGGTAAGTACGTTACCTCTCGTCAGATTCTTGAACGTCTGAACAAAGAGCTGGTGCATAACGTGGCGCTTCGCGTTGAAGAAACTCCGGATGCAGACGCATTCCGCGTTTCCGGTCGTGGTGAGCTGCACCTGTCTGTTCTGATCGAAAATATGCGTCGTGAAGGTTTCGAAATGGCGGTTTCCCGTCCGAAAGTTATCTTCCGCGAAATCGACGGCCGTAAACAAGAGCCGTTCGAAAACGTAACGCTGGACGTTGAAGAGCAGCATCAGGGTTCTGTCATGCAGGCTCTTGGCGAGCGTAAAGGCGACCTGAAAAATATGAATCCAGATGGCAAAGGCCGCGTACGTCTCGACTACGTGATCCCAAGCCGTGGCCTGATCGGCTTCCGTTCGGAGTTCATGACCATGACCTCCGGTACTGGTCTGCTGTACTCCACCTTCAGCCACTACGACGACATTCGTGCGGGCGATGTGGGTCAGCGTCAGAACGGCGTACTGATCTCCAACGGTCAGGGTAAAGCGGTTGCGTTTGCACTGTTCAGCCTGCAGGACCGAGGTAAGCTGTTCCTGGGTCACGGTGCTGAAGTTTACGAAGGCCAGATCATCGGTATTCACAGTCGTTCTAACGACCTGACTGTAAACTGCCTGACCGGTAAGAAACTGACCAACATGCGTGCTTCCGGTACTGACGAAGCAACGGTCCTGGTTCCGCCAGTGAAGATGACCCTGGAGCAGGCTCTGGAGTTCATCGATGACGACGAACTGGTAGAAGTTACCCCAACTTCCGTTCGTATCCGTAAACGTCATCTGACTGAGAACGACCGTAAACGCGCAATGCGCGGTGCGAAAGAAGATTAATTCCCTCTTCTTGTCGATACAGAACCTCGCCTTTATGGCGGGGTTTTTTTTGTCTGTAGAAAACCTCCGGCCAGGTGAACTGCACCCTAAACGTTCGACACTCAACGAGTAAGGGGGCAGTTCACAGACGCAGGTTCCAAAAACCTTTCCGCTCTGGGCCAGTGATTAACATCCCTTTTGCTTTGTTAAAACACCTTGCGTTAAGGCAACGGCGAGAGTCAAAGCCGAAATCAAAAGGAGGTCCCGCCGAAATGAGTGTGTCGGGATTTATGGGATAGCTGAAGGGAAAAAGTCGCCTGATGCTGTATGCGCAGCTTGATGATCTGAGGCACAAATACAGAGCCCGGGAGTTCTGGTGCCGGGTGACTACGTCGGTACGGTAGGCAAGAACACGGCGAAGATACAGGAATACATAACGCACCAGATTGAAGAGGATAAAACGGGTGAGCAGTTATCGATCCCTTATTCGGGCAGCATGAATTGTTCTGAACGCCGGTTTAAAAACCATACATAGTCAAACTCCGTCTTTCCCGCTACAGTTAATCTTTCATGGTGCGCAAGGAGACAAAAATGCTCTATATCTTTGATTTAGGTAATGTGATTGTCGACATCGACTTCAACCGGGTACTCGGGACATGGAGCGATTTGAGCCGCATCCCGCTCGCGACGCTCAAGCAGCATTTCACCATGGGCGAGGAATTCCATCAGCACGAACGCGGTGAAATTAGCGATGAAGCCTTCGCGCAAGCGATGTGCCATGAAATGAATATGCCGCTGAGCTATGAGCAGTTTTCTCACGGCTGGCAGGCTGTTTTTGTCTCTCTGCGCCCGGAAGTTATCGCGATTATGCAAAAACTGCGCGAGCAGGGGCACCGCGTGGTGGTCCTGTCCAATACCAACCGTCTGCATACCACTTTTTGGCCGGATGAATATCCGCAGGTGCGGGCTGCTGCCGACCGTATCTATCTTTCCCAGGAGATGGGGATGCGCAAACCCGAGGCGAGAATCTATCAAAGCGTCCTGCAGTCGGAAGGTTTTTCTGCGGAGGATACGGTCTTTTTTGACGATAACGCCGATAATATAGCGGGGGCTAACCAGTTGGGGATCACCAGTATCCTGGTGACCGGAAAGGAGACCATCCCCGCCTACTTTGCGAAATAACTATGCTCAAAACCGTTCATCAAAAAGCAAAGCGTCGCGTCCGGCCCCTTATGGCTTGGATCAAACTGCTCTGGCGACGTATTGATGAAGACCATATGACGACACTGGCGGGGAATCTCGCCTATGTGTCGCTACTCTCCCTGGTGCCGCTGATCGCCGTTGTCTTTGCGCTGTTCTCGGCCTTTCCGATGTTTGCCACGGTCAGTGGGCAGATTCGCCACTTTATTTTCGCGAACTTCATCCCGGCGACCGGGGATGTCATTCAGGGATACATTGAACAGTTTGTCGCGAACTCCAGCCGGATGACGGCCGTCGGTGCTATCGGGCTGATCGTGACCTCGCTGCTGCTGATGTATTCGATTGATAGCGCGCTGAACACCATCTGGCGCAGCACGCGTACCCGGCCCAAAATCTACTCGTTTGCCGTTTACTGGATGATTCTGACGCTGGGGCCACTGCTGGCGGGGGCGAGTCTGGTGATCAGCTCTTATCTGCTGTCGCTGCGCTGGGCAAGCGAACTGAACAGCGTGATTGATGATGTGTTGCGTCTCTTCCCGCTGATTTTATCGTGGACGGCGTTCTGGCTGCTTTACAGCATTGTACCAACAACCCAGGTACGCAATCGCGATGCGATTATTGGAGCGCTGGTGGCGGCGCTGTTATTTGAGGCGGGCAAAAAAGCGTTTGCCTTATATATCACGGCGTTTCCGTCGTATCAGCTGATTTACGGCGTGATAGCCGTGGTGCCTATTTTGTTTGTCTGGGTGTACTGGACGTGGTGTATCGTCTTGCTTGGGGCAGAAATTACTGTCACTCTCGAGGAATACCGCAAACTTAAAAAAGAAGAAACAGAATAACTATGATTGCATTAATTCAGCGCGTATCCCGTGCAAGCGTAACCGTGGAGGGCGAAGTGACGGGTGAAATTGGCCCGGGGCTTCTGGTGTTGTTAGGTGTCGAGAAAGACGATGACGAGCAAAAAGCGAATCGCTTGTGCGAGCGCGTGCTTGGCTATCGTATTTTCAGCGATGGCGAAGGAAAAATGAACCTGAATGTGCAGCAGTCCGGCGGCAGCGTCCTGGTGGTCTCACAATTCACGCTGGCGGCGGATACCGAACGGGGCATGCGTCCGGGTTTTTCCAAAGGGGCCGCCCCAGACAGAGCAGAAGCGCTGTATGACTATTTTGTCGGTCGCTGTCGCCAGCAGGAGATGAACACTCAAACCGGGAGATTTGCTGCGGATATGCAGGTCTCACTGGTGAATGATGGTCCTGTGACCTTTTGGTTGCAGGTATGAGCCAGCTTGCGGGCCGGCTGCGGGTAACAAAAGAGAGTACAGCTATGTATCACCTTCGTGTACCGCAAACAGAAGACGAACTCGAGAGCTACTATCACTTCCGCTGGGAGATGTTGCGCAAGCCCCTTCATCAGCCCAAAGGATCGGAGCGTGACGCCTGGGATGCGATGGCGCATCACCAGATGGTTGTGGATGAAGAAGGCAACCTGGTTGCCGTCGGGCGACTCTATATAAATGCGGAGAACGAAGCCTCGATTCGCTTTATGGCCGTACACCCGTCGGTGCAGGATAAAGGATTGGGTACGCTGATGGCGATGACGCTAGAGTCCGTTGCCCGCCAGGAGGGCGTTAAGCGCGTGACCTGTAGCGCTCGCGAAGACGCGGTGGATTTTTTTGCCAAGCTCGGTTTTGTTAACCAGGGCGAGATTACCACCCCAACCACCACGCCGATCCGCCACTTCCTGATGATTAAACCGATCGCCTCGCTGGACGATATTCTGCATCGCGGCGACTGGTGCGGGCAGCTGCAGCAGGCCTGGTACCAGCACATTCCGCTCAGCGAAAAAATGGGCGTGCGTATTCAGCAGTACACCGGCAAAAATTTCATCACCACCATGCCCGAAGCCGGTAACCAGAATCCGCACCATACGCTGTTTGCCGGAAGTCTGTTTTCTCTGGCGACGCTGACCGGTTGGGGGCTGATCTGGCTGATGCTGCGCGAACGGCATTTGGGCGGCACGATTATTCTCGCCGATGCCCATATCCGTTACAGCCAGCCGATTAGCGGCCGCCCGAGCGCGGTGGCCGATCTGGGCTCGCTCAGCGGCGATCTCGACCGCCTGGCGCGCGGGCGCAAAGCTCGCGTACAACTGCAGGTTGAGTTGTTTGGTGGTGAGAGTCTGGGCGCCATTTTTGAAGGCATTTACATCGTTTTGCCCGCAAAGCCGTTTGGGTCGTATGAAGAGGGCGGGAACGAAGAAGAGTAATTCCCGCCACACTGATTATATCGACCGACCTGGTGAACGAATTCGCCAGGCGATATCGCTCATGGCATGGCGCGCCGCCAGACTGATGCCTGCCAGCTGAAAGAAACCGTGAATCACGCCAGAATAGCGCTGGCAGGTACAGACCACGTTTTGCGCGATCATTCGTTGGTACAGTGCTTCGCCCTCATCACGCAGCGGGTCATATTCGGCGGTGAGGATATGCACCGGCGGCAGGCCGCTGAAGTCGTCTCGCCAGAGCGGGCTGGCCTCCGGGTGTGCAGGTTCCGTTGAGGGCAGGTACATTTCGTAGCCGCTTAGCAGCGTATCCCGGGTGATGATGTAATCCTCTCCGTTGCTGACGTAGCTTGCCGAAGTCGCGGCGGCGTCCAGCATAGGGTAAATCAGAATCAGCTGTGCGGGCTGCCAGCCACCCGCGGCTTTCAGCCGTAGCGCGGTGACGAGAGCCAGATGCCCCCCCGCGCTATCGCCAGCAAGGGTGATTTGCGAGGCATCCACCCCGAGCTGCTCCGCGTGACGCCGGATAATCTGCGCTCCCTGTTCCGCATCATCGTGCGCGCCAGGATATGTCTGCTCGGGCGCCAGCCGGTATTGCACGGCAATCACCCGGCAGCCGCTTTCATACGCCAGCTGGCGCAATTGTTTATCGTGGGTGGCGAAACCGCCGCTGACAAAACAGCCGCCGTGATAGTAGATAACGGCAGGCAGCGGATCGGCAGCATTCTGCGGCGATACCACGCGAAAACACATTCCCTCCAGCATGACATCATCCACCTGCACACGCGTTTCGGTTTCTCCAGCCAGTACCGTACTGGCTACATAACCTGCCCTCCGGTCATCAATATTCTGCTCTCGCGAAGAGGGGCGCCCTGCAGCGATGAACTCCTCAACCAGCCGGGCAATACCGTGTTCCAGTACCATCATTAATATTCCTTTTTTCTGTATGGATATACAGTGTTATAGCCTGGATTGCAGCCGATAGAAAAGAGGTTTGTTGTAGAAAATGAGCGCCGGGAACGGGAGAAACGCGTTATAGAGCAAGGCGCTCCTCTGCTGAGGTGCTTGCGCATCGGGTTTTGGTGAGTGCCGGGCAACCTGGATCACCCGGCATGATGAGGGGATTTACTCCCCTTCGCCAGGGAACATAAACGGATTAATCGAACTTCTGGCGAAGCCTTCTTGCTCCATGCGGGCATCCAGCACCAGCGAGGCGAGATCGTCAGCCACGGCTTCCACTTTTGGATCTTTTTCCTGGTACAGAATCTTCAGGTAAGTCCCGCAGTCACCGCAGCTCTCGGCCTTAATAGCCGCCTGTTCGTTGTCCAGAGACCAGTAATGTAAATCCCGGCTCTGCTCGCAGTTGCTGCACTTCACGCGCACGACGTGCCATTCGGTTTCGCACAGATTGCAGTGCAGGTAGCGCAAACCCTGGGTGGTGCCAATTTGCACCATACTGGATACCGGCATTGAACCGCAAACCGGGCAATACTGACGCTGTTCGCCATATTCGGCCCGCGCCTTGCCAGGGATCAGGCTGGCCATCTGTGCCCAGTAGAGCGACAGTGCAGCCCAGATAAACGGCGCTTTGTCGCTACTGACCGATGCAAAGTCGGAAGCGAAGAGGGCGCTTGCCATCAGCTCCAGCTCCTGTTCAGAAGCTTTTTCGAGGTTTTCGATGACCGCCAGCGCCGGGCCACTCATCTCTGGCTTCAGCTCGGCAATCAGCGAATGCAGGAGCTTGTGCCAGTGCTTGTCGCGCGGCAGGACGTGAATATCCAGCGGCGGTTTTCCCTGCTCGTTCGCGTCTTTGAGGCGGGTGGTCAGATCCATCTGTAGCGGATGGTCGTAGAGCACCACTTCCTGGGCGTGTGCAATCAGCGCAGCAAAGCGCAGGTAGTCGCCTAGCGGATTATTCTGCGCCAGTTCGCGCAGACGATCGGCACGGCGGTTATAAAGATTTTTCAGCCGGGGGAACAGTAACGGCGGAATGTACTCCGCCGTGCGTTTCTCGCTCGAACCCAGCTCATCTTGCGGGATTATGCGAATACTCATTCAGTCTTTTTTTCCTGTTTCTGGCGAACTTCGCGATACCAGCGCGGGTGATGTTTCTTCGCCCATGTTTTGCTCACCCAGCCTTCCACCATTGCGGTAATGGTGCCTTTCACCCACAGGGCGGCGTAAATATGCACC
>NZ_JBCNNS010000081.1:0-20380 GCF_039594335.1 Raoultella sp. | reverse complement strand
GCATGGCAGGTTAACGAAACCACCGAAAACATCGGCGCACGTCGCCTGCACACCGTACTGGAGCGTCTGATTGAAGACATCTCCTTTGACGCCAGCGAAATGGGTGGCCAGAGCATCATTATTGATGGCGGGTATGTTGGTAAGCATCTGGATGTGTTGGTGGCGGATGAAGATCTGAGCCGTTTTATCCTATAATCCGGTTCAATGTATTTTCATCACAATCGATGGGGCTATATATAGCCCCATTTTTTTAGCCAGGAATTATGACTGAACAACCGATAAACCGAACCCAGGCCTGGCTGGAAAGCCTGCGGCCAAAAACGCTACCACTGGCCTTTTCCGCCATTGTTGTCGGTACGACGCTCGCGTGGCAACAGGGGTACTTCGATCCCTGGGTCGCGCTACTGGCTCTAATAACCGCCGGCCTGCTGCAAATCTTATCCAACCTGGCCAACGATTATGGCGATGCCGTTAAGGGCAGCGATAAACCCGACCGTATCGGGCCGCTACGCGGCATGCAAAAAGGGGCCATCACCCAAGCGCAGATGAAACGCGCGCTGATTGTCACCGTGGTGCTGATTTGCCTCTCCGGACTGGCATTATTGTTCTGCGCCTGGCAGACGATGGCCGATTTTATTGGTTTTATGGTACTGGGAAGCTTAGCGATTATCGCCGCGATCACCTACACCGTCGGCACCCGGCCTTATGGCTATATTGGCCTTGGCGATATCTCTGTGCTGGTATTCTTTGGCTGGCTCAGCGTTGCAGGGAGCTGGTATCTCCAGGCCCACACGATTGAAGCAACCATTTTCCTGCCCGCCACCGCCTGTGGCCTGTTAGCCGCCGCGGTGCTGAATATCAATAATCTGCGCGATATCGACAGCGACAGAGAGAACGGCAAAAACACGCTGGCGGTACGTCTGGGGCCGCTCAACGCCCGCCGTTATCATACTTGCCTGCTCATCGGCGCGCCGCTGTGCCTGGCGCTGTTTACTCTGATTTCTCTGCATAGTCTATGGGATTGGCTGTTCCTGCTCGCCACGCCGCTGCTGGTGAAGCAGGCGCGATTTGTGATGCGCGAGCGCGAGCCGGTGGCGATGCGCCCGATGCTGGAACGCACGGTAAAAGCTGCACTGTTGACCAACCTACTGTTTGTCATTGGGATTATTTGCAGCAAGCTGGTGGGTTAACTGACAAATATCAATTAACAATTGATGATTTTGCCAACAGTATGATTCGCGAGATATACTAAAATCTCTCGCAGCAACTGAACGTTAAGCCTATGAAATACGATACTTCCGAGCTTTGTGACATCTACCAGGAGGATGTCAACGTAGTGGAACCTCTGTTCTCCAACTTTGGGGGACGGTCGTCGTTTGGTGGACAAATCATCACGGTGAAATGTTTCGAGGATAACGGGTTGCTATACGATATGCTCGAACAGAACGGCCGTGGTCACATCTTACTGATCGATGGCGGGGGTTCCGTCCGACGCGCGTTGATTGACGCTGACCTGGCGCGTCTTGCCGTACAAAATGAGTGGGAAGGGATAGTCGTCTATGGCGCGGTACGTCAGGTTGACGACCTTGAAGATCTGGATATTGGCATCCAGGCGCTGGCCGCTATTCCGGTGGGGGCCGCTGGCGAAGGTATCGGCGAAAGCGATATACGTGTCAATTTCGGCGGTGTGACCTTCTTCTCCGGTGATCATCTGTATGCCGATAATACCGGGATCATCCTGTCCGAGGATGCACTGGATATCGAATAGTCCGCCCACTAATAAAAAAGGCCTTTTCTCTGAGAAGGCCTTTTCGTTTGTTTCACGCCAGAATTAGTACAGTTTCTTCGCGCAATCCAACCAGTCGTTTTTAAACGGACGCTTCATGTTCTCAATCGCGTCGATGATGTCGTGGTGCACCAGCTTCTCGTTTTGAATACCGACGCAACGGCCACCAAAGCCCTGCAACAACAGTTCAATCGCGTAGGCGCCCATGCGGGATGCCAGGATACGGTCATAAGGGACCGGGGAGCCACCGCGCTGAATGTGACCCAGAACAGTTGCACGGGTTTCGCGGCCGGTTTCCTTCTCAATGTAGTGCGCCAGTTCATCCACGTCGCACATATGTTCGGTAATGGCCACAATCGCGTGTTTCTTACCTTTGGCGATGCCCGCTTTGATTTCAGCGACCAGATCGTCACGCGAGTATTCCACTTCCGGCACCATGATGAACTCGCAACCCCCGGCAATCGCCGCGGCCAGAGTCAGATCGCCGCAATAACGACCCATCACTTCAACAACAGAAATACGCTGGTGGGAAGAAGAGGTATCACGCAGACGGTCAATTGCTTCCACCACGGTGCTCAGTGCGGTAAAGAAACCGATGGTATAGTCAGTGCCTTTGATATCGTTATCGATGGTGCCAGGCAGGCCGATGCACGGGAACCCCATTTCAGTCAGGCGCATCGCCCCCATATAAGAGCCATCACCGCCGATAACGACCAGAGCATCCAGGCCACGCTTTTTCATGTTCTCAAGCGCAACGGCGCGAATATGTTCTTCACGGAATTCCGGGAAGCGTGCTGACCCGAGGAAAGTGCCGCCACGGTTGATCATGTCGGAAACACTATAGCGGTCGAGCTGAACCATGCGATCTTCATACAGGCCGAGGTAACCGTCATAGATTCCAAAAACTTCCAGACCTTCCGTTAATGCTGCGCGCACAACGCCACGAATTGCTGCGTTCATGCCCGGAGCATCACCGCCACTTGTCAATACACCGATTTTCTTAATCATGACTACCTCTGAACTTAGGAAGCAAAAAATAATCCTGTTGCCTGAAGCGCTCCTTCACCAGGAGTGCACGACGATAATTGCAATAGTATATCAAACGCTTCTGGCTGAATTGATTCAGGTCAGACCAAATGGCGGTAATTTATACAAAAAATGCCGATCTGCCCCACACTTTACATCGAGCTTACAGACTATAACCCAAGGCTTATAAAACGCCCTGCTGCGCCAGCGGCACCGCAGAACAGGGATCCTGATGGATAATGACATCAGAACCCGGGAAACGGTGCAGAATCGCCTGCTCCACCTGCTCGGCAATAACGTGTGCCTGGAGCAGCGGGAGATTATCTTCCATTTCCAAATGTATTTGAATAAAGCGAGTCGGCCCTGACTGCCGCGTCCGTAGATCGTGTGCCCCGCTGACACCTGGCCATTCGGTCACAATATGGATAATTTCCTGACGTTCCTCGTCAGGAAGCGCGCGGTCTAACAACGACTGAATGGCGTCATAACCCATACGCAAAGCGCTATATAAAATATAGATGCCAATCCCGAGAGCAAACAGCGCATCGGCACGATGCCAACCATACCAGGAGAGACCCAGCGCCACCAGAATTGCACCGTTCATCATAACATCAGACTGATAATGAAGCATATCTGCCCGCACCGCCTGACTTTGCGTTTTTCTGACCACCCAACGCTGGAACGTGACCAGCACCATCGTACTGACCAGCGCGATCAGCGTCACTGCAATACCGACACCCGCCGCCTGCATCGGCTCCGGACGCGCCAGGTGCTGAATACCGGTCAAAAACAGAAACAGGGCCGACCCGGAGATAAACATACTTTGTGCCAACGCGGCCAGTGATTCTGCCTTACCGTGGCCAAAAGTATGCTCCTCATCAGCAGGCTGGAGCGAATAACGCACGACCAGCAAATTCGTTAACGAGGCGGCAATATCCACCAGCGAGTCCACAAGCGCAGCCAGAATACTCACTGACCCGGTGTACCACCACGCAAAAATCTTGATCAAAAGTAACGCGGACGCCATCACCGTTGCCGCAATAGCCGCACGGCTCACCAGCCGCCCATAAGATTGATTCATATATACTCCTTTTCGGCGATGCGCTTAGTATAACCTGAACTTTTGTCACAACGAGGAGCAAGGCGGGAGGCGTTTCGCTTAATTACAGGCAAAAAAAACCCCCACATCATGTGGGGGAAGACAGGGATGGTGTCTATGGCAAGGAAAACAGGGTCTACTACTGGGGTTGCATGGTATTACTACTACTCGACAACATGGTTGCTGAACCTTTTTGCATCCTTGCAACCTCACGCAACTGATCCATTCGTTGCTGGTGTTTAGCATTAAGAACCGCTTGCTGCTCCGGCGTTAACAGGTGGTACATCTGGTTGCGAACCTTTGCCATTTCAATCTGGCGAGCAACCTGTTCTTGCGCCATCTTATTAGCCTGAGCGCGCACAGCGTTTTCATCAAAATTTTCTGCGGTGACAAGACGATGCATTGTCTCCATTTCGCTAACATTAATGGGTTGCCTGTCATGGCGTGCCCGTTGCATAAGATCTCGTAACTGCTGGCGTTGCTGTTCGGTTAAACTTATGCCGTCAAACATATGACTCTGGCTGGTGCGCTGCGCCCCGTCATCTCCAGGGAGCCAGTTAACGCTGGTGACGACTTCAGCGGCCTGGCTATATGCACTTAGCGCCAGCGTTGAGGCCATGACGGCAGCAATAACATTGCGCATCACATACTCCCAATACATTTGTGTCTGTGTAGCGATTCAACGAGATACAGTCTACGATTCGGGCTGCAAACATGCGTCAGGGGGTGTAAAACAACGTAAAGTCATGGATTAGCGAGCCTTGATGACGTAATTTCTGCCTCGGAGGTATTTAAACAATGAATAAAATCCTGTTAGTTGATGATGACCGGGAGCTCACCTCCCTGTTAAAAGAGCTGCTCGATATGGAAGGATTTAACGTGCTCGTGGCCCATGACGGGGAACAGGCGCTGGCCCTTCTGGACGACAGCATCGATTTACTTTTGCTTGATGTGATGATGCCGAAGAAAAACGGTATCGATACGCTTAAAGAGTTACGTCAGACACACCAAACCCCGGTTATCATGCTAACCGCCCGCGGCAGCGAGCTGGATCGCGTTCTCGGCCTCGAGCTGGGCGCGGATGATTACTTGCCTAAGCCCTTCAACGATCGTGAGCTGGTGGCGCGTATACGCGCGATTCTGCGACGTTCTCACTGGAGTGAGCAGCAGCAAACCACCGAAGCCGGTTCCCCGACCCTGGAAGTTGACGCCTTGAGCCTCAACCCTGGCCGCCAGGAAGCCAATTTCGATGGTCAGACCCTGGAACTGACCGGCACGGAGTTCACCCTGCTCTACCTGCTGGCGCAACATCTTGGCCAGGTTGTCTCTCGTGAACATCTGAGCCAGGAAGTCCTGGGAAAACGCCTGACGCCGTTCGATCGCGCCATCGACATGCATATTTCCAATCTGCGTCGTAAGTTGCCGGAACGCAAAGATGGCCATCCGTGGTTTAAAACCCTGCGCGGACGCGGCTACCTGATGGTTTCGGCTTCATGATAGGAAGTTTAACCGCACGCATCTTCGCTATTTTCTGGCTCACGCTGGCGCTGGTGTTGATGCTGGTTCTGATGTTGCCCAAGCTGGACTCGCGCCAGATGACCGAACTGCTGGAGAGCGAACAGCGGCAGGGCACCATGATCGAACAGCACGTCGAGGCCGAACTGGCGACCGATCCCCCCAATGACCTGATGTGGTGGCGTCGGCTATTTCGCGCTATCGATAAGTGGGCTCCGCCGGGGCAGCGTTTACTGCTGGTAACCAGCGAAGGCCGCGTTATCGGTGCAGAACGCAACGAAATGCAGATCATTCGCAACTTTATCGGCCAGGCCGATAATGCCGATCATCCGCAGAAAAAACGCTATGGCCGTCTGGAGATGGTCGGGCCGTTTTCCGTCAGGGATGGGGAAGATAATTACCAGCTCTATCTGATCCGCCCTGCAAGCACATCCCAGTCAGACTTTATCAACCTGTTGTTCGACCGCCCGTTGCTCCTGCTTATCGTTACGATGCTGGTCAGTTCGCCGCTGCTGCTGTGGCTGGCGTGGAGTCTGGCCAAACCGGCTCGCAAATTGAAAAACGCCGCCGATGAGGTCGCCCAGGGCAACCTGCGTCAACATCCGGAACTGGAAGCTGGTCCGCAGGAGTTTTTAGCCGCCGGAGCCAGTTTTAACCAGATGGTCACGGCGCTGGAACGTATGATGACCGGTCAGCAGCGCCTGTTGTCCGATATTTCCCACGAGCTGCGTACGCCGCTCACGCGCCTGCAGCTGGGAACGGCCTTACTGCGCCGTCGCAGTGGTGAGAGCAAAGAGCTTGAGCGTATTGAGACCGAGGCCCACCGGCTGGACAGTATGATTAACGATCTGCTGGTGATGTCGCGCAATCAGGCGAACAACGCGCTGGTCAGTGAAACGGTGAAAGCCAATCAGTTGTGGGGCGAAGTACTGGATAACGCGGCATTTGAAGCCGAACAGGTGGGAAAATCCTTCACCGTCGAGTATCCGCCGGGCCCCTGGCCGTTGTACGGCAATCCCAATGCGCTGGAAAGCGCACTGGAAAATATCGTACGTAACGCGTTGCGCTACTCGCACACCAAAATTTCGGTCAGTTTTTCGGTGGATAAAGACGGCATCACGGTTAACGTCGATGATGACGGCCCGGGCGTCAGTCCGGAGGATCGTGAGCAGATTTTCCGTCCGTTCTATCGTACCGACGAGGCGCGCGATCGCGAGTCCGGCGGCACAGGTCTGGGGCTGGCGATTGTTGAGGCCGCGATTCAGCAGCATCGCGGCTGGGTCAAAGCCGATGACAGCCCGTTAGGCGGTTTGCGCTTGACCATCTGGCTGCCGCTGTATAAACGGACCTGATGAGTATGTGTCCCGGATTACACTACGCTTATCCGGGCTATACGAATTCACAAACGTTGGTGGACAGGTCGCTTTGTAGCCTGGGCAAAGCGCGTCAGCGCTACGGCCCGCGGGGAATCATTTGCCCCACAATCTGCGTGAATGGTCTTCTATCTGTCCGCTCAGGCGCCGCTTCTGCAGGGTACGGCTCCAGCTCACCGACAACCCAGCCGCCGAGAGCAGACGATGGTATTGTTCATCATCGAACGGCATATGCCAGACAATGGCACCCGCCTCATGGACGCTCACATCGCTTAGCCGGGAAACCAGCTCCAGCGGCGCATCGCCGGATACCCGTCCGCCCGCCACGACCCGATACAGCCAGCCGGTTTTACCGCTGTTCTGCATAAGCTGCGCCATATCGCTGACGGCAAAGTGATCGTTAAGCTTGAAGCACGGTGAACGCGGCTGCGTCACCTGAATCAGCGCCTCTCCCCAGCGGAAGATGTCGCCGATACAGACGTCTTTTTCCGTCAGTCCTTCGGTCGAGAGATTCTCGCCAAACGCCGGAGCGCAGAAAAGATCCGCCTGCTGCGGAAGTTCAAGAGCCCAATGGGCGTAGTGTTCACGAGGATAGTGGCACAGCGCGCGGTCCGGCCCGCCATGTATTTTCTTCTCCGCCTGTTCATCTCCCTCCAGCCCCAGTTCGCCGAGGGTCAGTTCACCATCGATCTGAATTTTACCGATGGCGCTTGGACGGCGGCCGTCGTAATCCCTTACCTTGCCCACAAAGACATTCACCGGATAGTGCATCGCCGCTCCTTTGCTGCGGATATAAAAAAAGCGAGTCATCAGACTCGCTTCTCGTTCAGCACAATGCAACCTTATTTTTTGGCGGCAAAACGCGCTGCTGCTTCGTCCCAGTTAACCACGTTCCAGAACTCTTTGATGTAGTCCGGACGACGGTTCTGGAATTTCAGGTAGTAAGCGTGTTCCCAAACATCCAGGCCCAGAATCGGGAAGCCGGAAGCGCCGGAGATAGCTTCGCCCATCAGCGGGGAGTCCTGGTTAGCGGTCGAAACCACGGCCAGTTTGTCGCCCTTCAGCACCAGCCATGCCCAGCCAGAACCAAAGCGGGTCGCTGCCGCTTTTTCAAATTCCGCTTTGAAGTTGTCAACGGAACCGAAATCACGTTCGATAGCGGCTTTCAGGTCGCCCTGCAGGGTGGTACCGGTTTTCAGACCTTTCCAGAACAAGCTGTGGTTAGCGTGGCCGCCCGCGTTGTTACGCAGCACGGTTTTTTTGTCAGCCGGCAGCTGATCCAGTTTGGTGATCAGTTCTTCAGCAGACAGATTAGCAAATTCCGGCAGGCTCTCCAGCGCAGCGTTGGCGTTGTTAACATAGGCCTGATGATGTTTAGTGTGATGGATTTCCATCGTCTGCTTATCAAAGTGTGGTTCCAGGGCGTCATAAGCGTACGGCAGGGCTGGCAGTGTATAACTCATAATCATCTCCATTATTGTCGAGCGGCAGGAAGTGTTAATGCCGCGTAAGCAGTTGGTTCATTATAGTTAATTAAATGATATTGAAAACGCTTATCAATGCCGTATTTTTAATAAGGTTATAACCGCAGGGTATACCCACATTTTTGTGAGCTGGAACAAGTGATTACGTTGTTGGTTGCCAGAGTCCGCCTTCACATGGCAACAGTCTGAAGGCGAGAAAACTGACTGATTTTTACACTCATCGTATCGGAAGAAGATTTACCCGATAAAAAAACAGATGTGGATAAAATCAATGAATCACGCGATTACGATGGGTGTTTTTACGCATTTGCCAGGCGCGGCCACGCCGCGCTCTGTCCGGGAATCAGGTCGTCATCGCCTTGCCCTCAACGCTGCCCAGGGCGGCTTTACCCGACAGCGTGAACGCCGAGATAACCGTCACCACCAGCGCGATACCACCGAGGATAAGATAGGTGTCCTGGAAGCCAATCCGGTCATACATATTGCCGGCAAACGCGGAGAGGAAAATCGCTGCCACCTGTTTGGCAAACTGAAAACCGACCAGGTAGATCGTCGCCGACAGGCGAGTATCGAAAACGCCGGTGATGTACTTAAATGCTCCCACCAGCAGGAACGGCACTTCCAGCGCATGGAGCATTTTCAGCGCCACCACTTCAGTAGCCGTCGTGGCGAATGATGAACCGATCATCCTTGCCGCCATCACCATCCCGGCAATCAGCAGCGTATTCTTCGCGCCGATGCGGTTAATAATCCATGGTGAGCAGAACATAATAATGGCATTGCAAATCTCCCCGGCAGTGGTCGCAAAACCAAACGCCCGGGTTCCCGCTTCCGGCGTAGCGAAGTAGGACTTAAAGAAAGTGGCAAACTGCTGATCGAACACGTCATAGACGCAAGCCACGCCAACCACATACAAAATAAACATCCACATTTTCCGCTGGCGGAACATGCGTACCGCGGTTTTCAAATCCACGGCGGAACGATTGGCCCCCAGGGAATCCAGCACCTGGGTTGCCTGGCTGGCCTGCGGTTTAGCTATCGTCACCAGTATCAGCAGCAGCAAGGCCGCGGCCGATCCCATCCAGAAAACCCATTCCGGATTGACGCTAAACAACATGCCCGCCGTGGTCGCACACAATGCCCATCCCAGGCAGCCGAAGGTACGCGCTTTACCGTACTCAAACCCGCTATTCCGGCTGACGCGCTCGATGTACGCCTCCATCGCTCCGGCGCCCGCGGAAAACACAAAACCGATATAAGCGCCGCCGCTTAACGCGCCGGCCCAGATATTGGTTTTTAATAACGGAGCAAACACGTAGAGGAAGAACGGCGCAATCAGCACCAACAGGACGGAGACGACCCACATCAGATGCTTCTTTAGCCCCAGCTTATCCGAGATAACGCCCAGCACCGGCTGAAAACAAATCGCAAACAGAGACAGGCTGGAAAACACAATGCCGGTTTCGGTTTTGTTCAGGCCGATAACGTCCGATAGCCAGATCGGCAGAAACGGAAAACAGGTGGCCATGATGAAAAAGTAGAGAAAGAAGAACAGCCCGAAAATCCAGAAGTTAGGGTTGTTTTTATGGGTACAGGCGGTCGGGTTCATTTTACATTCCTCAATAAGGGCCGCCGGGCGGCCCATTGCCATCACACGCGTTGCAGACCAATCAGAATGGCGCTTTCCGGGTCAAGAATGGGCAACGCCAGGCCCGCCTGTTGCAACCACTCACCGCTTACGGTCTGCGGTGAGGTCATCCACGCCGGTAGCTTGCGCATGGTGTGGCCGCCCTCCCCCGTTATCTGAATATTGGGGTGATCAAGGAGCGTAATGTGATACCGCGCACCCGCCTCCAGACCTGCAATGCGCAGCGGCGCCATCAGGCTGTAATCCGGCATTGCCAGCTGGCTCACCAGAAACAGCGCCTGACGCTTATCCTCACTGACCACGCCTTGCGCGAGGGTTGTGGTGTCCGGCATGTCCAGCCGCCACTGCACGCCACGGTGAATCACGTCGCGCCACTGCTTATGCAGCGCCGCATACTTACGGTAGCCGGCACGCTCCTGTTCATCGGCGCTCACCGGATCCAGCTCCAGCCCCATATGACCAAACAGCGCGGTCAGACCACGAAAAGCAATGCTGTGCTGACGGAAAGTGGCGTGACAGTGGCGGTTGCCGATATGCGCCCCTATTACTTCCGGCGGAAAGAAGTAGCTCATGCCGCGCTGGATGGTATTCCGCTCCAGCGCATCGTTATTGTCGGAAGCCCAGAAGCGATGGCTACGTTTAAGCACCTCGTAATCAATGCGCCCACCGCCAGAAGAGCAGGATTCAAACTCAATGTGCGGGAACCGGGCCACTAAGGTATCCAGCAGGCGATAAAACTGGCGGGTTTGCGCGTCGGCCGCCGCTTTGCCGTTATGCGCCGGCTGCACTAGCTCGCGGTTCATATCCCACTTCACGTAATCAACCGCATGCTCGCCCAGCAGCCAGCTCATCCGCTCCAGCAGATAGTCAAAGGCCTGAGGGATATTCAGGTTCAGAACATACTGATGACGTCCGGTCGGCACCGTGTAGCCCGGCAGCGCAAGTACCCAGTCCGGGTGCGCGCGATAGAGATCCGAATTTGGGTTAATCATTTCCGGTTCAACCCAGATGCCAAACTCCATGCCCAGTGATTTCACATGTTCAATTACCGGCGTCAGACCATTAGGGTATTTCTTCTCATCAAGATACCAGTCGCCGAGCGCCGCCCAGTCGTCGTTGCGCCCTTTAAACCAGCCGTCGTCGATGATAAAACGCTCGACGCCCAGCGCCGCCGCCTCATCCGCCATACGCATGATGTATTGCGGGTCATGGTCGAAGTAAATCCCTTCCCAGGTATTGAGATGCACCGGTCGTGGTTTATTGCCCGGAAAACGAATGATCTGCTCACGCAGATAGCGGTGGAACTGCTGACTCATGCCGTTCAGCCCCTGCGCGGAATAGCTGGCATAGAGGCTGGGTGTCCACAATGTTTCCTCTTCTGCGAGGGCTATTTCGCCCGGCAGATACAAGGCTTCCGCCTGCAGGTAGCGGCGACCGTCGGTTTTCACCTCCGCCCGCAGACGGTGGTTGCCGCTCCAACCCAGATGTACTCCCCAGACCTCTCCCTCCATTTCGCAAAACGCCGGGCTGCCAGTAATCAGCGCCGGGAAATGTTCGTGGGAAGTGCGACCACGGCGATTTTCCAGCACAAAACTGTCATGCTCGAGGGTCAGACGATGCGGCTGAAATTCGCGAATCCACCGGCCGTGGAACGCCATAACTTCGCGGGCGCGCTCGGCAACCGGCAGCGTCACGGCCAGCCGATCGACCTGCCAGGGCTGCGGGCGAAGATTGGTTAAGCCATGTCGGACGCGCAGGACGCCGCTGCTATCAAGCTCAATGTCGCTATCCAGACGCAGACCGGCCTGCCTGTCTTCGCCGATCAGCGTCAGGCACTGCCCCTCCTGGAAAACCCCGGTAGTAACAAAGACCGGCGAACCATCCAGCCCCTGACGATGCCCTTCAATTCCCGGCGCGCCGAACAACCCGTGACCCGGCTCGGCCATTAAGGTGAGCGGCGAATCAACATCAAGGCGACCGTTGGCGATCGGGCGAGCAAGCGTAGCAGCATCCTGCGGCGAAAAGTGAGCTAAATGCGGCCCCCAGTAGATAATTTCGGCGAACGGCTGGGTTTTGATCACCACATCAACCGTGGCGCTTTGCAGACGTAAAATCGAATCAGACATCGGACATCTCCACAACAAGGAATGCCTTACTGTTGATCCGAAACGTTTCGGTAAACAATCAAAACGTTTCGGATCCGTGATCGAGTGCAGAAATTAACGTTGCGGAAAGACGATCAGGCGGTTGCGCCTGGGATGAATTCAGGTTGCCAGAGCACCTGTAAAGAGGAGAGGTCGTCACCGGCGATTAGCCGCCGGACCATCTCAGCAATCTGCCGACCGACGCCCTGACGGGTGGACTGAATGACGGCAGCGACCTGAGTGTCGATAATGCTGTCCTGCGGCAATCCGTCATAAACCACTAATGACACGCGGCTATCGCCGGTCAGTCGACCCAGTTGTGAGAGCGCCATTGCCGCGCCATCTCCGTGGGTATTGCAGTCAGTGACGATCGCCGTCGGCGGCTCCGGCAGGCGCAAAAGCTCCAGCGTAGCCTGGTATCCGCCGCGTCGAGTGGGCGGCACGCTGCGCAGCCAGCTTTCGGACAGACCGGCTTCGCGCAAGGCGTCCAGATAACCGTTACGTCGCTGAGTGATAAACGCCTGGCTGTTGTTTTCCCCCAGCAGGGCGATCCGCCGATGGCCCTGGCTGATTAAGTGGCGGGTCGCGCGATACGTCCCGGCATAATTATCGAAATCAAACCAGGCGTAGGGCTGCGGCAGGCGGCTGCGGCCAAGAGCGAGGAAAGGAAATCCGGAGGAGAGCAGTTGCGTCAGACGCGGATCGTCATCCAGCGTGTGCGCCACGATCAGCGCATCGACCCGCCGGCTTTGCACCATGCGCATATAACCATGTTTATCCGCCTGCTCATCATCCGCGATCAGCAGCAAATCAATTTCATAACGCGCCAGCTCGTGGCTAATCTCCCCGACCATCTCGAGAAACACCGTGTTATTCAGCGGCGCCGGACGCACGGGAAACACCAGACCCACGGCATCGATTTTGCCCATTTTAAGACGCCGGGCGAAAGTATTGGGCCGATAACCGCGCCGTTTTGCTTCCGCCTCCACGCGGGCACGCGTCTCCTGTGACACATCGTCATAGCCGTTTAACGCCCGGCTGACGGTGGTGACCGAGATCCCAAGTTCTTTAGCAATGGCTTTCAGCGACATATGTATCCCTGTCTTCGCGGAGAATGCGGCTAGTTTCCCGCAATACGGAGATGGCGTCCAGCAAGAGCGACAAAGCGCCGGTCGGCGCTTTGTCTGAGGAAAGAACTACTGCGCCAGGGGTTTGCGCACAAAGAACCCATAGAGACAGGCACCAAGGAACAGCAGGCAGCCACCGAGAATAAAGACATTGGTGAACTGGCCGGTAGCATCAAGGATAATCCCAGTGATCACGGGTGCCAGCGCTGCCCCAAGGAAACCGCCAAAGTTCTGGATCGCGCCGAGAGAAGCAACCTGCTCTTTTGGTGCCATATCCGCCGCCAGCGCCCAAATAACCCCGGACGGCATTTGCGAACAGAAATAGCCCAGCGTCAGCAGCGTAATCGCGGTACCACTGTTGCTGACAAACGGAATTGGCATCACAAAACAGGCCGCCATTGCCGCCCCCAGCACAATCGGTACCTTCCGCGCCGTTACGGCGTTAACGCCTTTACGCACCAGGCGATCAGAGAGCATCCCACCACACAGGACGCCAAGAATACCGGCAAAAAATGGAATCGATGCAATAAAACCCGTTTGCTTCAGGCTGAAGCCCAGCGACGTTTCCAGATAACCGGGCAGCCACGTCAGATAAACCCAGATAGTAAACATGATGCAGAAGTTGCCGGAGATCATGAACCAGGTGGTTTTGTTGCGGAACAGCGCACCCCAGCTTACCTGCGGTTTATCCACCGTAGTCGCAGCGACTTTACCGGTATGGATCAGCATCGCTTCCCGTGCATCCGGGTCACGATAAAACTTCAGCCATGCCAGCACTAACGGAATCCCCAGCAGACCGACAGCAATAAACATCCCGCGCCAGCCGACCCATAGCAGCAGAATGGTCAGCAGTGGCGGCGCGACGGCGTTAGCGATTTGCGAACCGGTATTGATGATCGATGTCGGTAGTCCGCGTTCTTTATCGGAAAACCAGCTCTGGGTGATCTTGATACCTGAAGTAAAAAACGGCGACTCAGCGATCCCCAGCAGCACCCGTAGACCATAGAAAAAACTGTAGGTATTGACAAATCCCATCAAGAAAGTCACGGCGGACCACAGCGTCAACGCGCCGGTGAACATCTTCTTAGGACCAAAGCGGTCTACCAGCCATCCGGCGGGCAGATTTGCCAGAGCATATGGCCAGAGGAATGCCGACAGCAACAGGCCCATTTCAGTGCCGGAGAAACCAAACTCCTTCGAAATAGTGGTATTGGCAATACTCAGGTTGGCGCGGTCAAGGTAGTTCACAACTGCAGCCAGCAGCAGAATCAAAATAATCCCCCAGCGGCGTCGGGAGATCTTCGGCGGCGCCATGGCCGTAGCAGAAGTCGAATTTACGATGCTCATACCGCCTCCTCCAGTAACGCACGATCGATTTTGATGACCGCTTTACGCAGAGGGGTTACGTCATCCTGGGGATGGCAACACGGGCGATGGATATCTTCCGGGAAGAACATCGCGAACATACCGGGTGTTAACATTACCTGCATCTCTTCTTCTTCAACCTGCCAGAACATAATGTCCTGTTGCGGCGTACGGTCATCAACCACGGTATGCAGTCCGCTTTCTACACGACTGACCCCCATGCGCTCCTGACCGGAGATCAGGTACTGAATATCGATAAATTGACGGTGCGACTCCGGGCGCGCCTCTTCAAAAGGTACGCTATCCATCTCCTGCAACAGACAGAATAGCTTGCCGGGGATCAGGTCAATTTTACCCGGCGCGAAATCCTGAAAATCGTTCTGAGCGAGGAAAGCCAGTGCCTGACGAATTACCGGATGGTAAGCCGATGCCTGTGCAGGCCATGCCTTAAGACTGGTTACGATCATAATGGCATCCTCTGCTTAGCCCGCGATACGCTGGCGCCACTGTTCTGTTCCGGCGCGAATCTGGTCGAGAATCACCGACAGCCCCCAGAACTTATTCAGCACATCATCCTTGTTAACCCGGCAGGTGATACTGTCAAACGTCCCCAGGCGCTGATGATAGATTTTGGCGTTTTTCGGATAGCCCAGCGTTTCAGTGACCGCCCCCAGAGAGAGGAAAATCGCCAGCTCATCGGCTAATGCGCGTTGGTTTTTCCCCTCGCGCCACAGCCAGCTATATAGTTCAGGGTGGAAGTTGGTAAACACGCCGCTAAAACCCTGTGACCCAGCCATAATCGCCGGCCAGGCAATCGCTGCGTTGGCATTAATAACATTAAGCGGCGTGTCCTGAGCCAGACGTACGCGACGTTCAACGGTCGGTAGATCGCAGCTCACATCTTTCAGTACAACAAAGCGACCGCTGTTAGCGCACCAGGTAAATTCATCATCGCTAAGCAGGCGGCGATAAGGCGCCGGACACTCGTAAAGACCGAGCGGTAACGAGGCTGGCAACGTATCTAACAGCGTATTCAGCGTTGCGTAGAAGACTTCGCTGCCTTCATTACGCGGATCGAGATGGTTAGTCACCAGTACCAAAGCATCAATACCGGTCTGCGCCATCGCCAACAGCTCGGATTTTTGCGCTTCAATGTCATCGCTGATATGGCCAGAGGCGATAACCGGAATACGACCGTTCACGTGCTGCACAACAAAATGCGCGAGTTCAACGCGTTCTTCTAAGGAAAGGAACTGCATTTCGCTTGACTGGCAGACGGCAAACAGCGCATCAACTCTCTTCTCCAGATACCAGTCGATTAATTTCGCCAGCGCCGGATAATCAATCCGATCGTCAGTTGTAAATGGCGTCAGCATTACTGGAACAATACCGTTGATCGTTTTCATATTATTTTCCCGAGTTCAGAGGGTACGGAGTCGTGCGTTTGCCTGTTCAAAATCAGGCATGTTGGATGCCCCTTCCAGCTCAACAGCCAGAGAGGCAAAGGCGGAGGCCCAGGTTGCGGCCTGCACCAGACTGTTTCCGGCGGCAAGCGAAGCGGCCAGAGCACCGTTAAATGCATCGCCAGCGCCGGTGGTATCCACGGTGACGGCTGGGAAAGCGCGTATATGGCTGAACTGGCGATTGTCCAGCAGCAGCGCACCACGCGACCCCATGGTAATCAGCACTTTTTTAGCGCCCAACTCGGCAATACGAAGCGCCGCTTCTTTTGCCGTATCAAGATCGTTGATGTCAATTCCTGATAATAAAGACGCTTCCGTTTCATTTGGTGTAATGACATCGACAAAGGGAATACTGGGGATAATTTCAGCAGAATAGGGCGCTGGATTAAGAATAACTCGTTTTCCCAGATCATGAGCTATTTTTATTAGCGAATGAGTTGCATCGAAATTATTTTCAAGTTGAACCAATAAAACGTCTGAAGAAGATAATTCCGGAACAATTTTCTGAATTTCATTATAGGTAATAGTTGTATTTGCCCCAGAATAAATAGCAATCATATTTTCGCCATTCTCCTGAGAAACGTAAATAATTGCATTGCCGGTTGGCTCACTCTCAGACTGATAAAGCGTGTAAGAGTGAATTGCTGAGCGAGTTAAATGATCTGCGGCTAAATTACTGAACTGATCTTTACCCACCTTGGCGACAAAATGCACCTGAGCGCCGGCTTTACTGGCGGCCGTTGCCTGGTTCGCACCTTTCCCACCCGGCCCCAGGCTGCTACCCAGCGCCATTATCGACTCGCCTCCCCGCGGAAAGCGCGCAACCTTAGCCACAATGTCAACATTGAACGAGCCAAATACACATACCTTACCCTGCATAAACTTTCCTTTCTTTCGTTCATTACCTTGTGGTTTTCGGTGATTAACAGGTTGCAACAGCACCTCAAAACTATCACCGGTTTCCGATATAAGCTCAGCCTGCAAACTGCGGCGTAATATAATTGCTCCGCCATAACAGCGCTGCACCAACCCCATATCAGCAAGAGTATTCAAATCACTGCGTATCGTTTCTTTAGTGACATTAAAATGAGCAGCGAAATAATTTACATAGCCCCGCTCGTGCTCATCCAAATATCGCAAAATAGACTTTCTACGTTCTTCAAGAAACATAATTAACCCCGATATCACCATTGCAGTATACGAACCCCCCAAGGGAGGAAGAGTGATATCAATCCCATGTTTCCAGAAGAAACGGAAGCAAACAAAAAGGATAAGAAGGAGTGAACAGAAAGAGAGATTCCAGATTCTGTAGAGTGCAAAATAATATATGTTATTAATATATTTAACGATATAACATTCTGCATATCACAAATATATACGCAGAATGTCATTAAAATTAATTATGCTCAGCCACCAACAGTGCCTGGGTATCCGGTTCCAGCGCCTGGAAAACATGTTCCTGATCCGCCGGATAGCAGATGTAATCTCCCTCCCCCAACTCCTCCGGCGCTTCGGTCAACCCGACCCGCGCGCGCCCTTGGGTGATAATAATATGCTCAACCGACCCCGGTGGATGGGGGTGAGAAATCCGGTCAGCGCCTGGCTGCGTCAGTAATAAATAGATATCGCGGCGAGCGCCCGGCGGGCAGGTCGCCAGCAAAATGGCCTGGTAATGGGCCTGTTCGGCCACCACCCGGGTCCCTTCCCCACGACGCAATACCTGTGTCTTTTGCGCCTGCGGCTCCAGCAACTGTGCAAAAGGGATATCGAGCGCGACGCAGAGGGCCCACAGAGTCTCCAGGCTCGGATTACCGTTGCCCGATTCCAGCTGCGATAATGTTGATTTGGCAATACCCGCCCGGCGCGCCACTTCCGCCAGCGACAGCCCGGTACGTGCACGTTCACGTACCAGACTTTTGGCAATCAGGTTAATTGGCTGTGTCATACACGGCTCCGTGTTTTGTATACCGAACGATTCGTTCGACTTGAAAATTAATACTGATGCGTTCATTATAATGGAAATTCGTTCGATATGGCTAAATAGTATGAAGCAGCACTTCTCCTGTCTCAAAGCAGACACCAGCAAAGCGATAGCGTTAGTATGCCTGGCGGTTGGCGTCGTCGGCATGTCCTACGGTTCGCTGGCGATGGCCTATGGCTTCCCGGTCTGGGTTCCGTTTGCGCTCTCCCTTTCGGTACTGGCGGGCGCTTCCGAATTTATGTTTATCGGCATTATCGCCAGCGGCGGGAACCCACTAGCCGCTGCGGCAGCAGGCTTGCTGGTCAACGCCCGCCATATTCCGTTCGGCGTCACGGTGCGCGACCTGGTCGGTAAACGCGGCGTCAGCCTGCTGGGTTGCCATATTATGAATGATGAGAGCGTGGTGTTCGGGCTCTCGCAAAAAACGCCGGAACAGCGTAAAGCCGCCTACTGGCTGTGCGGCCTGGGCGTGGCGATTATCTGGCCCGTGGGGGCGCTGCTCGGCGCCATGGTCGGCAAGCTGTTGCCCGCCCCGGAAACCATTGGTCTGGATGCGGTATTCCCGGCGATTTTGCTGGCGCTGGTGGTTCCGGCGTTTAAAAACCGCAGCACCTTAATCCGCGCCTGCAGCGGCGCGGCGCTATCCCTTGCCACCGTTCCCTTCTCCCCGGTGGGTCTGCCGGTGCTGCTCTCTTTGTTTGGTTTGATGACGAGGAAAAAATAATGGCTGATATCACGCTGTTCATCGTCGGCATGGCGATTTTATCGGCAGGGACCTATTTGATGCGTCTGGGTGGGGCGAAGCTCGGCAATCGTTTAGCGCTTTCTGAACGTTCTCAGGCGCTGCTTTCCGATGCAGCGACGGTATTGCTGTTTTCTGTGGCTCTGGCGACCACCTTTTATGAAGGTGAACATTTTGCCGGCATGGCGCGGGTACTGGGCGTTGGTTTCGCCGTCTTTCTTGCCTGGCGCAAGATGCCGCTGATCGTGGTAATTATTTCGGCGGCGGTAGTCACCGCGCTGCTGCGTATGGCCGGGCTTGCCTAAGCCGGACAGGCCCGGCAATCAGACCATCGGTCACCCTAGCGTCTGCTTAATCCACTCCGATAGCCTGACAATATCCAGCGGTTGCTGTTGATCGACCGTGAAGACCGGGCCAAGTCGCATCGGCTCAGCCCGTTCAGCCAACAGGGCCAGCTCCGGCAGATATTCTTCTCCGGGGTGGCCCGCCCGACGATCCTGCAGACGCGCGGCATAGCGTGACACGGCAAGTTGAGGAGAGATTTGATTCCAGATCTCAACCACGTTCTCAACCCCCGCCTGATGCAGCAGTCGTTGCAGAGTTTCCCGGGGCTGGAAACCGAACCAGGCGTCGATTAACCAGATAACGTTGGCTGGCGAATGCCCGATGATCGACCAGATAGCCTCATAGGCCGCGCATCCCAACTGACGGTTAAAAGGCCGATCGATGTCGGTAAAGCAGGCCATAAACGGCTCTTTAATCTCATCAATGGTCAGAAGCGGCAGGCCAAAAGTTTGCGCTAGCGCCTGAGTTATTGTGCTCTTTCCCGAAGCAGGGACGCCGTTAATTAAGATCACGGTTTTACAGCCTGCAGTGAGATGTCTGTTCATAACAATGCAATCACCTCTTCTCGGGTACTGGCAGCGCGAAGCCTGGCCATGGTTTCGTTATTGTCCAGTAGCGCCACAATCGCCCGAATGCCCTCTTCGATATGCGCATTGCTATCCTGCGCGCCGAACATAATGACGATATCCGCCCTGTCGCTTCCGGCAAATTGAATCGGTTTATCTAATACCACCAGGCTAAAGCAATTCCGCTTCACACCGCATTCCGGTCTGGCATGCGGAATGGCAATTCCCTCTTCGAACACGTAATAAGCACCATGATTGAGAGTATTATCAATAACCGCCTTGCTATAACTTTCAGAGATATACCCGTTCGCCACCAGGGGACTGGCAGCCAACTCAATCACCCTGCGCCAGTCAGACTCCATCACGCCGACCTGAATGGCATCGGCCTCAATCAGTAAATCTTTTATGATCATTACGCCTCCCTAGATATTGCGGCGAATAATATTGCGTAACTCATCAATACGAATAAATAGCGCGTCGATATCCTGACGATGAATTTTGCTTTTAGCATACACCGATAGCGCCCGGTTATACTTCAGCATCAATGCCTTCTGGATCTGACCATTGCCAGGCTGGCCCTGTAGTTCATTTTCCAGCATTTTTATTTCTTCAGCCAGCTCGCGGGACAGACGATCATAATCCTGCGGCGGATGATTCTCTTTTTTCCACAACGCTTTCAGTGATTGAAACATAATCTTCTCCCGCCCTGACGGGTG
>NZ_JBCNNS010000080.1:0-20653 GCF_039594335.1 Raoultella sp. | reverse complement strand
AGTGGCAGCAGCCGGAGCCTGAGTGGTGCTTACTGCGTCAGCCGCGAAAGCAGCAGAAGACAGACCCATAGCAGCGGCAACGACCAGAGCTAATACTTTTTTCATTCTGATATCCTCGAAATTGTTTCTTCAGTTAACCCCACTGCGGGGCTGTTGAAATCACTATAAGTTTTTCTTTCTGAGGCTTCAGTGAGTGTTTGGTATCGGCGAGTAACGGAATGTACAACGCCTGTGGTGGATGAAAAGCAGAATGCTCCGCTAACGGAGTAAGCGTCAGCGGAGGGGCGGCGGTTAGCGACGCGGGGTATGAGACAATGTCCTGAGCAGCGTCGGGCGGGTCATTGGTACGCAATAGGCCGGCTGGCCGCGTTCAAAACGCCATCCTTCGGACAGGGGGCCGGCGTCTACGGTGTCAAAGCCAAATGCCTCGTACAGCGCGGCGGCCATCGCTTTTCCTTTTTCATTGTCGCCGGCCAACGGCAGCGCCCGACGATTTTCCGCACCCGCGGGCAGCCCATCGCTTTCCAACTGCGTCATTGGAATCGCGTTAAACGCTTTGGTGATGGTCGCGGCAGGCAGGATCTGGGCGAGCAATTCGCTGGTGGTGGTTTCTCCTGACTCCAGCGCCTCGATCAGGCCGTCACGTTCGGGATAGTAATTCACTGCATCAATGACATATTTATCCTTAATTGTGGCGACCGGCAGCGAATGGATGGCGCTCAGCGGCACGGCAATGACCACGACCTCGCCAAATTCGGCGGCGTCATTTGCGCTGCCGACCTGGCAGCCAATCATCGGTCGCAGGCTGAAAAGAGTCTGGGGTCCACGTGAGTTACTCAACATGACATCGTGGCCGGCGGCAAGCGCCAGCTTCGCGATAGACCGGCCTACGAATCCGGCGCCGATAATACCAATCTTCATTTTCAACTCCTTACGAATGTCTGAGGGTGTCGATAAATTTAATTCCATCTCTGTAGAAGATAAATCGTAAGATAGTTGAATGATAAACAACTTAAATGAGTGAATGATGGACCAGCTCACCAGCATCCGAGTTTTCGTGAAGGCGGCTGAAACGGGGTCGTTTGCCGCCGCAGCCGGGCAACTGCGACTCTCGCCGCAGATGGTCGCCCGACATGTGGCAGCGCTTGAGGCACACCTGGGCACTGCATTAATCACCCGCACTACGCGCCGTCAGACACTCACCGATATCGGGCGTAGCTATTATGAACGCTGCCGCGTGGTACTGGCTGAGATTGAGGAGGCGGACGCGGTGGCGCAGGAGATGAAAGCGACGCCTTCTGGCATCATCAAGGTGAATGCACCGGTCACGTTTGGTTCGCATGCGCTCGCGGCCTTCATTACCGATTATCTTGCCCGCTATCCTGACGTCCAGGTCGAGTTGACACTGAGCGACCGTATTGTCGACCCGATTGAAGAGGAGTTTGAGGTGATCGTGCGCATAGGTGAGCTGGCCGACAGCTCGATGGTTGCATGGCCGCTGCTACCATACCGTCTGATTGCCTGCGCGTCACCTGACTATATTTTGCGTTGCGGCGAACCGCAGACGCCGACCGATCTGCAACATCATGCCTGTCTGGTTTATGGCCACTGGTCGGCGAGTAGCGCCTGCCGATGGCAATTTGAGAAAGAGGGGGCTATGTTCGAAGTCAAACCCTCTGGGCGTTTCCGCGCGAATGACTGGAAGGCACTGATGAATGCGGCCATTGCGGGGCACGGTATTACCCTGGGGCCGGAAGATGTGTTGAAAACCGAAGTGGAGCGAGGGAGACTGGTGCAAGTGTTAGCCGGATTCTCAGGACCTGCGCGGCCCATGCATATTCTGGTGCCGGCCGGACGTCGGCGGACGACGAAGATTAAATGTTTTGTCGACGCATTAAGAACCGCACTGGGCCCGCGCTGAATCCATACGACAGTGAGATGCGGCACCCCGTGGCAGGGTGCCGCTGTGCGCTAGCGCGCCGCGCGTTGCAAAATAACGCTGGACGGTTGCCGCTGCAGGAAGCGCATTCGCAGCATCATCATCACCGCTGCCGAGGTGAGTCCGATAATAAATCCGCACCAGAAACCCGCAGGGCCCATACGTGGAACAATCGTATCCGTTAAGGCCAGCAGGTAGCCGCTCGGCAGTCCGAGCACCCAGTAGGCGGTAAACGTTATAAAGAAGATCGAACGCGTATCTTTATATCCGCGCAGAATCCCGCTACCAATCACCTGTACGGAGTCGGAGATCTGATAAATGGCGGCCAGCAGCATCAGCTGAGAAGCCAGCAGGACCACTTCCGGATTGTCGTTATACAGTAGCGCAATTTGCTTACGCATCAGGATGGTGAAAACCGCCGTGATCACCGCCATACAGACGCCAACGCCGACCCCGGTTCTGGCAGAAACCTGCGCATCAAGGGTGGAACCCTGTCCAAGACGGAAGCCGACGCGGATGGTGACCGCTGCCGCCAGCGAGAGGGGTAAAACGAACATCAGCGAGCTGAAGTTCAGGGCTATCTGATGGCCCGCGACATCCACAATCCCCAACGGAGAAACCAGCAGCGCAACGACGGCAAACAGAGTGACTTCGAAAAACAGCGCCAGCGCAATCGGCAGCCCCAACTGCACCAGGCGTTTAAGCACGCTGAAGTCCGGGCCGCTGAAGCCTTCTTTGCTACGGATATCGCGCATGGAGCGGGCGCGACGTACCCAGGAGATCATGCAGAAGAACATCACCCAGTAAACGGAGGCCGTCGCCACGCCGCAGCCGATGCCCCCCAGTTCAGGCATGCCGAAGTGGCCGTAGATAAAGATATAGTTCACGGGAATATTGACCAGCAGGCCGATAAATCCCATCACCATCCCCGGTTTAGTTTTCGCAAGGCCTTCGCATTGGTTACGTGCGACCTGGAAGAAGAGATAGCCGGGAACGCCCCACAGCAGTGCGCGAAGGTAGCCCACCGCTTTTTCGGCGAGGGCCGGGTCGATATTGTGCATCGAGCTGATGATGTATCCAGCGTTCCATAGCACCACCATGACCAGCAGCGAAACGAATCCTGCCAGCCAGAACCCCTGACGAACCTGATGTGCAATACGCTCGCGGCGACCGGAGCCGTTTAGCTGGGCGATAACCGGCGTCAGCGCCAGCAGCAGACCATGGCCAAAGAGAATGGCCGGTAGCCAGATAGAGGTCCCAATCGCGACGGCCGCCATATCGGTGGCGCTGTAGCCACCTGCCATCACGGTATCGACAAAGCCCATGGAGGACTGGGCGACCTGTGCGAGGATCACAGGAATGGCCAGTGCTAATAACTGACGCGCTTCAATAAAATACTTCTGCACGTGAACACCTTTATATTGTTGTTATTTTGAGACTAAAAAAGCCGCCGTAAATGGCAGCAAGAAGAAAGAGCAGAGGGGGTTTTCCAGTCTATTGTAGCGAGGATACGCCATTAAGCCAGTGAAAAAATGGTAGGGCACGATGCGCGCTGGCAACCTGTTTTGCCAACTGGTATTGTTCCCGGCAGGTATAACGGTAATGATACCGTCACGAAAGTCGACAGGAGTAAAGCATGTTTACTGGCATTGTACAGGGGACCGCGAAAGTGGTGTCCATCGATGAGAAACCCAATTTTCGCACTCATGTGGTAGAGCTGCCTGAGCATATGCTTGCCGGCATCGAGACCGGGGCATCGGTGGCACACAATGGTTGCTGCCTGACGGTCACCGAAATTAACGGTCCGCGCATCAGTTTTGATCTGATGAAAGAGACACTGCGTATTACCAACCTTGGCGCCGTACAGGTGGGGGACGTGGTAAACGTGGAACGAGCGGCAAAATTCAGCGATGAGATTGGCGGCCATCTGATGTCCGGTCACATTATGACCACCGCAGAAATCGTCAAGATCCTGACCTCGGAAAATAATCGCCAGATCTGGTTTAAGGTTCAGGACCCGACGCTGATGAAATATATCCTCTATAAAGGATTTATTGGTGTTGACGGGATCAGTCTGACGGTCGGTGAAGTGACACCGACGCGTTTTTGCGTGCATTTGATCCCGGAAACGCTGCAGCGCACCACGCTTGGCGTCAAAAAACTTGGCGACCGGGTGAATATCGAGATCGACCCGCAAACCCAGGCGGTGGTTGATACCGTGGAACGCGTACTGGCAGCAAAAGAAGCAGCCCAGCCGCTTGACGATGAATGATGGGGCGTTGATGCCGAATTAAGCGCGATGAAAGAAAAGGATATCCCCCGTTTTAACGGGGGATACTTTTAGCGGGCAACGCGAAGGCCGTTTTCCACTCCGCGAGAAAAGACCACCTGCCAGAGTTGAATATCACGCGCGCGAAATGCTCCCGCGCAGGCGTTCAGATAATAGCTAAACATACGTTTAAAACGTTCCGAATAGTTATCGGCGATATCGGGCCAACTGGTCAGAAAACGGTCGTACCAGGCCATCAGCGTGGTATCGTAATCGGCACCGATATTGTGCCAGTCTTCCATCACAAAATGGGATTCGCTGGCTTGTGCGATATGACGAACCGAAGGCAGACAACCGTTGGGGAAGATATATTTATTGATCCACGGATCGACATTGTGGTCCGTTTTTTGGGAGCCAATGGTGTGCAGTAAGAAACGGCCGTCAGGTTTCAAATTACGATCCACCACTTCAAAATAGGTGGCGTAATTTTTCGGTCCCACGTGTTCAAACATCCCGACGGAAACAATACGATCAAAGTGGTCGTGCAGGTCGCGATAATCCTGCAGCAAAATTGTGACATCTAACCCTTCGCATCGCTGCTGAGCCATTTTTTGCTGCTCGGCAGAAATGGTCACCCCGACCACGCTGACGTGATAATTTTTGGCCATATAATAAGCCAGTCCACCCCAGCCGCAGCCAATATCCAGCACCCGCATCCCCGGTTCCAACTGCAGCTTGCGGCAAATAAGATCTAATTTTGCCTCCTGTGCCTCTTCCAGCGATTGTGCCTCATTCCAGTACGCGCAGGAATATTGCATATACGGGTCGAGCATCCGGCTGAAAAGATCGTTGCCCAGATCGTAATGTTCTTTTCCGACAATCCAGGAACGCTTTTTACTTTGTAGATTAAACAGGCGAGCGCCCACGATGCGCAACGTATCTTTGAAATGATGCGGGAGTTGATTTTCCAGCCCGGCACGCAATACTTTATGGAAGAATATATCCAGCCGTTCGCAATCCCACCAGCCGTCCATATAACTTTCACCTAACCCCAGCGACCCTTCCTGTAAAACACGCTTAAAAAAGAGCGGATTGTTAATCCGCAGATCGGAGGGGGCGGGCCCATTGACTTCAATACCCGCGCGGCCGAGTAATTCGGTTGCAATTCGGTACCAGTCGTCGTCTGGTACGCTTACTTCTTCTATACACGATGAACTCATAGCTTCTCCATCACGCCCAAGTGATCAGAACCTTAAAACAGCGTAGACGCTTTTTTGGCTTTGTGAGAAATCTCACGGAATATCCGTGAAGCTGCTATCCGACGTAGAACAGAGGAAGGGTGATAACCCTTGCCGAAAGGCCTTCCATGGTGAAACGGGATGCATCCTGCTCCCGTTAATCTTAAAAAATAATTTATTTATGTGAAGCCGGATCCAGTATAGGCCGCTGAAATCAGGCTTTCAATAAAAATATATTAGCATGCTAATTACTGAGCCGTAACATCACTGAAATGTGTTTATGCATGTGACGATTCCGTGTTCAGGTAAGTGCTCTGACGTTGCATAAAATAGCCCAGTCCGGCCAGCACAATAGAGACCAGCATCACGCTGGTGGTGGTCTGCAGCGGCGTGGCAATCAGCGCGGAAACCAGCAGACTGGTCAGGAAACACAGGCCGAGTTGCAGCGTGTTTTGCAGCGCGGCGGCACGACCGGTCGCCTGCGGGAACGGCTTCAGCGCCTGGGCGACAACTATCGGGTAAATCCCGCCATTAACAATAGCCATCACGCAGAAGGGAATCATCACCGCAATAATTGAGGCATCCGCCACCATGCCAACCATCCAGGTTGCCGCCACGCTGACGGCGAAAATCACCAGCAGCCAGGGCAACAGTTGTTGACCCTGCCATTTCTGCAGCACCGCGCGGCACCCATAGCCACCGACTAAAAAGGCGATAGTCTGCGGGACATAGCTAAGACCAATGGCGGTTGGACCGTAGCCCATTTCATGGAGAATAAACGGCGACCCGGTCAACCAGGCAAAAAAGCTGGCGGAGCAGGCGGCGTAAATCAGTACGTTTCCGCTGTATTCGCGTGAGCGCAGCAGCGTCATAAAAGTCAGTTTTTCGCGGACGTCACCCTGCGGCCTGACGATCGGCTTCAGGCGTAGGGCGGGGACCATCAGCAGCAGGGCGATGGCAAAAAGGGTAGCAAAAATAGCCTGCCATTCCAGATGGGTGAGCAGCCAACTGCCGAGCAACGGTGCCAGCGCTGGCGATAAGCCCACCAGCGGCATAATGGTGGCGAAAATACGGTTAGTGTGCTGAGCGGGGTAATAATCCGTGACCATCGCCTGCCAGGTCACCGCTGCGGCACAGACGCCGATTGCCTGAATAAAGCGCAGCACCAGCATCAGGGTGGCATCACGCACCCACAGCATCCCCAGACAGCTGATAGCGAAGATAGCCAGCCCGGTCAGCAGAATTGGTTTACGTCCGTAGCGGTCCGAGAGCGGGCCCCAGAACAACTGTCCGATGGCGAAGCCGGCGAGGAACAGACTCAGGCTGGCGCTGACCGATGCCGCAGAGGTATTGAGATCCTGCTGAATAGCCGAAAAGGCCGGCAGATACATGTCGGTGGCCAGGAAACCCAGCACGCTGAGTCCCGCCAGCCACACTAAAAATCCTTTCCCGGGTTGTTGCATAACATTCTCTTATAGATGCAGATATGATGCCGCAGAGTGTAGGGAGTGCATTCTGGCTTGTGAAACGCTAATATTTGCTACATGCATTCAAAATTTTTGCAGGCAGAATATGTGGTCCGAATACTCACTCGAAGTTGTTGATGCTGTAGCCCGCAACGGCAGCTTTAGCGCAGCGGCGCAGGAACTGCACCGCGTACCTTCGGCGGTCAGTTATACTGTACGTCAGTTGGAAGAGTGGCTGGCGGTACCGCTGTTTGAACGCCGCCATCGCGATGTCGAATTGACCCCCGCCGGGCTCTGGTTTTTACAGGAAGGACGATCTGTTATCAAAAAAATGCAGATCACTCGCCAGCAGTGTCAGCAGATAGCCAACGGTTGGCGCGGTCAGCTGTCGATAGCCGTGGATGACATCGTTAAACCAGCCCGTATGCGGCAGATGATTGTCGATTTTTATCGTCACTTTCCGGATGTCGAGCTGATTGTTTTTCAGGAGGTCTTCAACGGCGTCTGGGACGCGCTGGCCGACGGACGCGTGGAACTGGCTATCGGAGCAACCCGTTCGATTCCGGTAGGGGGGCGCTACGCCTTTCGTGATATGGGGATGCTGAGCTGGGATTGCGTGGTGGCGAGCCATCATCCGCTGGCGCAGATGACCGGGCCGCTCAGCGATGACGTGTTGCGCAACTGGCCGTCGTTGGTCCGGGAAGATACCTCTCGCTCATTGCCGAAACGCACGACCTGGCTACTGGATAACCAGAAAAGGGTGGTGGTGCCGGACTGGGAATCATCGGCCACCTGCCTCTCGGCGGGATTGTGCGTAGGAATGGTGCCGAGCCATTTTGCTCGCCCCTGGATTGACCGTGGCGAATGGACCGTGCTGGCGCTGGAAAATCCGTTCCCGGACGCTGCGTGTTGCCTGACTTGGCAGCAGAGTGACGCCTCACCGGCCCTTTTGTGGCTGCTGGATTATCTGGGGGACAGTGAAACGTTAAACCGGGAGTGGCTACGGGCGCCGGAATAGACATAGCCGGCGCCGCACGATTGATTAGCGACGGTAATCGACGAACGGGCCGTCGACGACGGAGCGGCGCTCTACCAGTCGCGGGTGAACCTCGATCGACTGGGACTCTTCACGTTTGTTGACGATACGATCCATCAACATATTGAAGGCCGCTTCCCCCAGCGAATCTTTCGGCTGATGGATGGTGGTCAGCGCCGGGCTGAAATAGCGGGCGTTACGCACGTTATCATACCCGATCAGCGAAATGTCCTGCGGTACGCGCAGACCCATCTCATCCGCAGCACAGATTGCGCCCATCGCCATGATATCGCCGCCGCAGAAGACCGCCGTCGGGCGATGCTGCTGGCTGAGGATCTGCTGCATTGCACGGTAGCCGGATTCAGGCTCGAAGTCCCCCTGAACAATCCAGCTTTCCGGAACGGCAATCTGCGCTTCTTCCATGGCTTTCATAAAGCCGGCCAGGCGCCCGGCGCCGGTGTTACGTTCCAGCGGGCCAGGGATCACGCCGATCTCGCGGTGGCCGCGTTCGACCAGGTAGCGCCCGGCCATATAGCCGCCTTCGAAGGCGTTATCGATCACCGAATCGGTGAAGTCGGCTTTGGATTCACCCCAGTCCATGACCACCATCGGAATATGGCGGTACTCTTCCAGCATGCGGAGCACCGATTCCGGGTATTCAGAACACATAACCAGCATGCCGTCGACACGCTTTTGCGCCATCATCGACAGATAGGCCTGCTGTTTTTCGGGATCGTTCCACGCATTGCCCAAAATCAGAGTATAGCCTTTCTGGAAACAGCTCTTTTCTACAGATTCAATAATCTCAGCGAAATAGGCCGCTTCGCTGCTGGTGGCCAGCAGACCGATCGATTTGGTGTGATTAACCTTCAGGCTGCGAGCAACGGCGCTTGGAGAATAGTGCAGCTCTTTGATCGCCGCCCACACGGCGTTGCGGGTTTCTTCCGCCACGAAACGGGTTTTGTTAATTACATGTGATACTGTTGTAGTGGAAACGTTTGCGCGCTTCGCTACATCTTTAATTGTTGCCATTACTTCTCACTCCAGACCTTGACCTGATCGTCTGATTATCGATACGTAAACGTTTGCCTGTACACACCCTGAATACAATTTTCAACATTGCATCACGTCGGGAAAACGACACAGAACGACAGGAAGGGGTCAATGGCCGATACGCTTTCAAATTAGCGTGGGATTTTGTCCGATCTTGCGGCAAAGGGGAAGAGCAAAAATGTGCATCACCCTAAAACATGGAAGATTTTTGTGCGATATTGTGCAAAAATGAGCAAGCTCACTTTTCGTGTGGGGATAACTGGGGAGAAAAATTGATGGATACCGATTTAAAGTTTTCGCTGACGACAACGATTATTGTCCTGGGGCTCATCGTGGCCGCCGCCCTGACCGCGGTACTGCACTGATTTATCCGGGGGAGAGGCCCCTTTCCCCCGATATCCCGCCATTATTATCAATTTCGCAAAAATCTTTTGCCATTTCGTTTACTTTTGTTTTTTTGTGATTGATGTCATGCTTTTGACTTCTGATGAGATACCGTTGCCGATGACGGTCTGCTGGAGTCATTGAATGAAAATCAACTTTCCCTTGTTAGCGCTGGCGATAGGCGCGTTTGGTATTGGTACCACGGAGTTTTCCCCGATGGGGCTGCTGCCGGTGATTGCCAAAGGCGTCGACGTGTCAATTCCGGCGGCGGGAATGCTGATCAGTGCTTATGCGATCGGCGTGATGGTCGGGGCGCCGCTAATGACTTTGCTGCTCTCTCATCGCGCGCGCAGAAATGCACTGATTTTTCTGATGGCGATCTTCACGCTGGGTAACGTCCTCTCCTCAATGGCGCCGGATTACACTACGCTACTGATTTCACGCATTATCACCAGCCTTAACCACGGAGCTTTCTTCGGCCTCGGTTCGGTGGTTGCGGCGAGCGTGGTGCCGAAACACAAACAGGCCAGCGCGGTGGCGACCATGTTCATGGGGTTGACCATCGCTAATATTGGCGGCGTTCCGGCGGCGACATGGCTTGGCGAAACCATCGGCTGGCGGATGTCGTTCCTCGCGACGGCAGGTCTGGGACTGGTGGCGATGGTTAGCCTGTGGTTCTCGTTGCCTCAAGGCCGCGCTGGTGAACGTCCGAACGTAAAACAGGAGCTTTCCGTGCTGGTTCGTCCGCAGGTGCTCTCCGCGCTGCTGACGACTGTGCTGGGGGCCGGTGCCATGTTTACCCTCTACACCTATATTTCACCTGTACTGCATACCATTACGCACGCCTCGCCGCTGTTTGTCACCGCCATGCTGGTGTTGATTGGCGTCGGCTTTTCGCTGGGTAACTATCTGGGCGGTAAATTCGCCGACCGTTCCGTCTCCGGGACGCTGAAGGGATTTCTGCTGCTGCTGATGGTTATCATGCTGGCAATTCCGCTGCTGGCGCAGACGCAACTGGGGGCCGCTATCAGTATGGTAGTCTGGGGGGCGGCGACTTTCGCCGTGGTTCCGCCGCTGCAAATGCGGGTGATGCGGGTAGCCCATGAAGCGCCGGGGCTCTCTTCGTCGGTCAATATCGGGGCATTTAACCTCGGCAATGCGCTGGGCGCGGCAGCCGGCGGTGCGGTGATTTCCGGCGGGCTGGGCTATGCCTTTGTGCCGGTGATGGGGGCGATAATTGCCGGGGTGGCGCTGCTGCTGGTGCTGGTTGGCGGGCGTTCACAGCCGGAAGAGGCGTTGGTCGAACCGTAGGTATATTCGCAGAAGGGTTGCCCCTTCTGCGTTCGCGTTTTAGGCCGCCAGATTGGCCGCCACAAACTTCCAGTTTACCAGCGCCCAGAAGTGCGCCAGATAGTCAGGACGGGCGTTACGGTAGTCGATGTAATAGGCATGTTCCCAGACATCCACGGTCAGCAGCGGTTTGGCGTCGCCGGTCAGCGGCGTGCCAGCGTTGCTGGTGGAGACAATGCTCAGGCTGCCATCGGCATTTTTAACCAGCCATGTCCAGCCTGCACCAAAGTTCTTCGCTGCCGCGTCGGTAAATTTCGCTTTGAAGTCTGCGAAGCTGCCGAAGGACTGATTGATGGCAGTCGCCAGCTCACCTTCCGGCTCGCCGCCCGCATTCGGCGCGAGGCAGTTCCAGTAGAATGTATGGTTCCAGACCTGGGCCGCATTGTTAAAGATACCACCTTCGGAAGCGCGGACGATCGCTTCTAAAGATTGACCTTCAAACTCGGTGCCTTTGATCAGGTTATTGAGGTTGGTGACATAGGCCTGGTGATGTTTGCCGTAGTGGTATTCCAGGGTTTCTGCGGAAATGTGCGGCGCCAGGGCGTCTTTTGCATACGGTAATGCAGGTAATTCAAACGACATTGTTACTCTCCTTATAACTTCTTGTTTTCGAGCTCACATTCAAAGGATGTTTTACCATCCAGAACAGCATCTCTTGCCCCTCGCCGGGGCGAGTGCAACAGGTTTTTATTGTGATCAGGATGCTAACACTTGCAGCAGGGAGTTAAAAGCCTTGCAATGATAAAGGGTATGTTTAACAAACGCAGTCGGTCAGGCCTTAGCCGGACGGCAAGGCATCGCATTTCAGCAGAGTCGGTCGAATGCTGTTGCGCTGTTGAAATAGAAAGAGATATCTGAAAAAGCCAGAGAGTTGACCTGCCGCAGGCGCGGCAGGTGAGATTCAGCGGATGGTTTTGGGGGTCATCACGCGGCGTGCGCCGACATAGTGGCGAATCCAGTAATCTTCGCTTAATGAGGTTATCTGGATATCTCGGCCGGTACGCGGCGACTGAATAAATTTGCCGTTACCAACGTAAACGCCGACGTGATCAGCGGTGCCGCGTCCACGGGTGCGGAAGAAGACCAGATCGCCGCTCTGCAGTTCACCGCGATCGACCGGGCGGGCATCGCGCAGGTGATACATCTCATTGGCGGTGCGCGGAATGCGGATTTTTACCAGATCCTTATAGGCGTAGTAAACCAGCCCACTGCAGTCGAAACCGGTGCGCGGCGAGGTTCCGCCCCAGCGATAGGGTTTGCCAATCTGATTCATTAACTTTGACATGGCGGTGCTTTGTGCTCTCTGCACGCGGACTTTATGCGCATCCGCCAGTGTCAGCGGCGGTTCTTCCGCGACTGTTTTACAGCGTTTTTTGTAGCCTTTACGGACGACGCATTTGGTATGCATGCTGGCCATGACCGGAGCCGGCTCGGCACCTGGCGCGATCGATTTCGCACACTGCTTTTTATACCCTTTACGCAAGACGCATTTTTTCGTGCCGACGGCCTGACGGTTCAGCGCTGTCTGGCTGGATGTGGTCATACGGGTAGGGTGTCTGGCGCGGGTGGCCGTTGAGGCTTTCTTGCTGGAGCTTTTGGTCGTGGACTTTGTTTTCTGACTGGTGGCTTTTTTCTTGCGTTCTGTAGTGCCTTTCGCCGCATGCGCTTTTGGCTTCGCGGAGGTGTGCGTATGCCCTGAAGCATGCGCCAGTGGTGTAAATGAGATAGATGTAAACAGTAATGCACAGAGCGAAATCGCGATTTTGTTTAGCCGCGCCACTGAGCAATCCCCTGATTAATGACAGATATGTACTCCATACCTGACGGTGAATGACAAAACTCAACGATTCTAAAGCATAAAAACCCGGAAAGTTAATACTCTTTTGTATCTAAAGTGTATATGAAAATTTTCCGTGTTTAATCAATGCATTATAAAGGTCAATTCAAAATCACTCAAAACAAATTCATTACCCGACCTCGATCCTGTTCCACTCCCGACCCCTGTCATCACGATATTTTGCCGTCATGATACCAGACTTATGCCCTAGTAAATGCTGCGCAAAACTGTCTCCAGCCTGTTTTCCGTACAACCTTGCCGATAGGCTACGCAACTCATGAAAGCTTGGTGGTTCACCAGAGAAATCGAGTCCGGAAAACTCACGGGCTTTCCTGAAATTACCTGATACTGTCGCTGGTGTCAGCACCTTTCCCGCAGGTGATGAGATAATGGTTTTCGCGGCCGACAGTTTACGGCACTCCTGCAACACCATTTCCAGTGAGGTGCCTGACTGGGTCTTCTCATGTTGTGGTGGCTAAGAGCATCATGATGGCAGTCTTGATTTTATGAGGAGTCTGCCATGGACGAAAAGTCCCTCTATGCCCATATCCTTAATCTGTCCGCACCGTGGGAGGTTGAATCTCTTTCTCTTGATGAAAAATCACTGTTCAGTGACCGTCATAGTAGGCATTGCTCGACACACACAGCTGACTTGTCCAACCTGCGGCAAATCTTGCTGTATACACGATCACCGACGGCGTAAAAGGCGTCACCTCGATACCTGTCAGTTCACCACACTGGTTGAGGCTGATGTCCCCCGCGTTGACTGCCCTGAGCACGGTTGTAGACATTCCCGGTTCCCTGGGCGGGGCCAGGCAGTCGCTACACTCAGCTGTTCGAAGCCTTTGTTCTTTCCTGGCTGAAAGTCAGCACCGTGGATGCTGTCAGAAAACAGCTTAAACGTAGCTGGAATGTCGTGGACGGCATCATGATGCGCGCAGTAAAACGAGGCTTAGCCCGGATTAAGCAGCCTTTATCGGCTCGGCACCTCTGCGTGGATGAAGTCGGCTTCAAAAAAGGACATCAGTACGTCGCCGTTATCTCTGACGGGCGGGGACGGGCTCAGCAACTGACCGACGATCGTGGTGTAGAGAGCCTTGCCAGTTATCTGTGTAGCCTGAGAGCTCGTCAGCTTGATGATATAAAAAGGTTGTCGATGGACAATGAACACGGCCTATATCAATCCGGCCCGTATACATCTGCCCAATGCCGTCGATAAAATCGCCTTCGATTACCGCCATGTGGCAAAAATGCTGTGCGGCGTCGTTGATAAAACTCGTCAAGTTGAAACGAAACAGATCCCGTCGTCAGACAGGAAAGATGCCCACCGCTCACGCTATCTGTGGTTTTACAGCAAACAAAATCGCCTCGGTCGACGGGCTGAGAGGTTAGAAGTTGCCAGGCTGGTGTTAGCCCAAACGAGCCAGTGTTGGGTAATGAAGGAGTTTGCCCGCGATCTGTGGCACCGTCGCTATGGCGACTATAGCCGTGAGCTGTGGCAGGAATGGATGGCGATGGCTAAAAACACCGGTATACCTCTCATGTCCAACGTTGCCCGCATGGTAGCAAAGCGTCTTTACGGTATCCTGAATGCAATGAAAAACCGGGTATCAAATGGGAATGCAGAGTTCCTGAACAGCAAAATACGGCTGCTCAAGATCAAGCCACGGGGCTTCAGGAACAAAGAACGTTTCAAGCTGGGCGTAATGCTCCACTATGGGAAACTGAATATGAGCTTTTAAACGATCATTTATGAGAGTTATAGAGCTTTTTTTGGTGGTAACGCGGTATCTGTTCATCATACTCCTTCGCTTTTTCCTTATGCCACATATTGCTGCATCCCGGATCGCTAGGGGTAAGACAATATTGAGTTTTATCACCTTGAGACTCACTTTTCTCCCAAGATAATTTTGGCGTTACCTCTGGTGACAGCGAATAGTCTTTCTTATCCGTGTCATATTTCATATCTGGTGAGGCCGATGCTGAAATACCATGAAACAGTAAAATAAATGGAACATATGTATATTTTTTTAAGCATGACATAAATATTATATCTTTAAACGTAAATACATTTGACATTCATATAGAAGTCCAAGTATCCAGATACGGCCAAAAGAATAAGTAAAGTAAAAATGCAGAAATGTCGATTGAGCCACCACAATAGGGGGGGGGCGTATCAAAACAGTGTTTCAACTGTCTGGTACCGATATCCGGTTTATCCGCAAGCATTTCCACGTTGTGCTGGCAGGAGTCAGCGATGTCCTGCCTGAACCCTTAATCAACGGTCAACTCATTATTAAGACGTTGTTTCCTCAAGCCACTCCTGGAAGCTCTGATAGGGAATATAGAGAGAAACATCTCTGAATTTCGTTTCCTGAGTTGCGGTGTCTATTATTTTGTTACTGTAAGCGACCAGCACACCACCAATACTGTTGTCATCATGATAAACAGCGCCACCGGACATGCCCTGAACGGCCCCGGCATTTGATGCCATTGCCACGCAGGGGCTTTTATTCCAGTCATTGTGAATGGCGGTCGTGGTCAGATTGTTACCGGACGACTCCACTGGCATGGCGGTGAAGAAGCTGTAGCCATACATTTTTACCTGCTCACCGATTTTCGTCGTGCGGAATACCGGTATTTCTTTCATATTATTTTTGTGATGAATGATCGCCAGATCGCAGTAAGGGTGATAGGCCTTAACCTTGTGTACTGTCCAGCGTGCAACATGAGCAGCAGTCAGACTGTATTCCGGGGTTAGGGGAATACTGGTACCCAGTGCACCGGCGCCAAGTATGGTGGGAATACCGACGAAATTCATATCGACGCGTTTCATCGCTTCGCGACTGTAGTTATAATTACCAACAGAACAACCTGTTGACGCCAGCAGCGACAGCGCCAGCAGACACTTTTTAATATACATTTTATTCACATCTCAGCCATGTCGTTTACTCGCCGTTGTGCGCTAAAGACATGGGGGATCCTGTGCCGGGTGATTACCCGACGGATTAATAACAAAAGAAATAACCACGTCAGTGCGCTATCATTTCTGCGAGAGAGGGAAATAGCGGGAAAACAAATGAGAACAGCTGAGTTGCCTGCTTTTTTCCTGGAAAAATCTTATTCTGCGAAGTACTGTAAAGGGTAATTATTTTTTTAAAGTGACGCCTCCTAATAACAAACATCACAACATGGCTGTGCTTTAATTGTTTCTTGAGTTTGGTATTCTTCATAAGGTTTTGTTTTCAAATTAACAAATGATATCTCTGCTATGCTCGTAGGCGTCCTTATACGCTCGTAGGCGTTCTTAGTCTGGTGGGGAATAAGGGCTTATTCTAAGTTTTTTTTAGTATCGAAGCAAGTTCTTGAGAGGTTGCTAATCCTGTTAATTGTTTCTTGAGTTTGACGTTTTCCATAAGGTTTTGTTTTTAAATTAATAAATGATATCTCCGCTATGCTCATAGGCGTCCTTATAGGCTCGTAGGCGTTCTTGGTCTGGCGGGGAATAAGAGAATATTTAAAGTTTTTTTGAGTGTCGAAGCAGGTTTGTAAGAGGTTACTAATCCTGTTTCTGGCTCATAATTGATCTTTGTTTAAGGAAAGTTGATTTTATTCAGTGCAAGGGAATAAATATTTATAATATTGTGAAAGCGTATTTCTGTCATTCCTACGCAGCCAGGCTAAAATCAGGTCATCGTCCTGCTAACAACTAACAAACAGATTGATGTCTCTAATTGGTTGAATGTAATGTATAATTTTTGCTTTTGAAGTTTACTCATGGTCAGCGTCACCGTTCATCGCCCCCGTTGTCAGTCTGCATAGGTTTGTCGTCACTGTCAGAACCATAAAGGACAAGACCGATTCCACTGCAGTCACTGCTACCGCTTCTTTCAACGCACTTACGCTTATGAAGCCCGTAAGCCCGGAGTTAAAGAGCAAATCACCCAAATGGTTTTCAACGGCGCCGAGGTTTTCGATACGGCCAGAACACTCAAAGTCGGCATGAATACCGCCATTCGCACTTTAAAAAACGCTCATCCTCCAGAACAACCTCATCACCGGTTGCTCACGCCGATGTGGCGCTTATCTGCGAACTTGATGAGCAATGGAGTTTTGTTAGCAGTAAAGCCCGGCAGTACTGGCTCTGGTATGAATACAACACCAAAACAGGCGGGGTTCTGGCTGATATATCCAGGCCTCCAACGGATGAAACCTGCCGTGAACTGCTGGCCCTGCTTACACCATTAAATATCGGTATGATAACCAACGATGACTGGGGAAGTTATGCCAGAGATGTCCCGAAAGAGAAGCTCCTGACCGGTAAAATATTTACGCAGCGTATTGAGCGTAACAACCTGACGCTGAGAATCCGAATCAAGCGTCTGGTCCGACGAACCATCTGTTTCTCACGCTCTGTTGAGTTGCATGAAAAAGTCATAGGTGGACTGACCCCGTCTCGGTAGACGATCCTGCCCTATAGTTGATAAATAGTGACTGGATTTGTGGTGTCATGTCGTGAATTGCAGTGTGCTTTTTAATCAACTTAGTTTGTAACTTAATGATTTATATTGCTATATTTTATTTTGTTTTCACTTTTGTATCTAAAGTGTCGTTTGATTAACAATTGCAAAAAATTATCTCAGACATTAACCACCTTGTACGCGAAATGTACAGTGATGCCGCTTTTACGCGGGCAAAGTGATATTTTTAAGGCAACTTCTGACCACAGAAGATAAAATATAAAGAGTGAAAAAAATGTTATTATCTGTCCTGCGTTCAGGACGCTACAATGACAAATTACTGCCGTATAGAAGTTAAGGAAGCATGACAATGAGCACGACTGTAGAAAAAATCCAACGTCAAATCGCTGAAAACCCGATCCTGCTTTACATGAAAGGGTCTCCGAAACTGCCAAGCTGTGGTTTTTCCGCTCAGGCTGTACAGGCGCTGTCTGCATGCGGCGAGCGTTTTGCCTACGTTGACATCCTGCAGAACCCGGATATCCGCGCGGAACTGCCGAAATATGCGAACTGGCCAACCTTCCCGCAGCTGTGGGTTGATGGCGAGTTGGTTGGCGGTTGCGACATCCTGATTGAAATGTATCAGCGCGGCGAACTGCAGCAGCTGATCAAAGAAACGGCGGCAAAGCATAAGGCCGATGAACCGAAGGCTGAATAAGTCTGTTGCCAGTAAAAAAGCGACTTCCCGTGAAGTCGCTTTTTTTGTCTCTTATTCTTGTCCGGCAAGCGGTAATGGCCAGCCGCCAAGACGTTTCCAGCGGTTGACGATTTCGCAAAACAGTTGCGACGTCTGCTCGGTATCGTACAGCGCAGAGTGCGCCTGGGTGCCATCAAACGTCATTCCGGCGGCCAGGCAGGCTTTGGACAGCACCGTCTGACCGAGCGCCAGTCCACTCAGCGCCGCGGTATCAAAGGTCACGAACGGGTGAAAGGGATTACGTTTCAGCCCGGCGCGTTCGGCGGCAGCCATCGTAAAGGTGAGATCGAACGTCGCGTTGTGCGCCACCATGATGGCTCGATTACAATCGTTGTCCTTAATCCCCTTGCGGACCATTTTAAAAATGGCATGCAGGGCGTCGTATTCACTCACCGCGCCGCGCTCAGGGTCGTGCGGATTAATGCCGTTGAAGGCCAGCGCTTCTGGCTGCAGATTGGCGCCTTCGAAAGGTTCAACATGAAAATGCAACGTTTCGTCCGGCATCAACCAGCCTTGCTCATCCATTTTCAACGTAATGGCGGCGATCTCAAGTAGGGCGTCGGTTTTAGCATTAAACCCGGCGGTTTCTACATCAATCACCACGGGGTAGAAACCACGAAAACGGTCGCACAGACCATTAAGTTGAACGTTCTCGGACATCTGATTCTCTTAACAGGAAAAAAGTAGCGCGCATTATGGCAAATTTTGCCGTGCCTTGCAGCAGGAAGGGGAAAAACAGCGGGCGCCGATAAGCGCCCGAAGCAGGTTAGTTGCCAAGACCTTTGCCGGCGTCTTTTTCTTCAATCAGCTCGATTTTGTAGCCGTCCGGATCTTCAACGAAAGCGATAACCGTGGTACCGCCTTTGACCGGACCCGCTTCGCGGGTGACGTTGCCGCCGTTCTGGCGAATACGCTCGCAGGCTTCGGCCGCGTTATCCACGCTCAACGCGATATGACCGTAAGCGTTGCCGAGGTCGTATTTATCTACGCCCCAGTTGTAGGTCAGTTCGATAACCGCCGTATCGCTTTCCTCGCCATAGCCCACGAAGGCCAGCGAGTATTTGTACTCGGTGTTTTCGCTGGTGCGCAGCAGCTTCATGCCCAGCACGTTGGTGTAAAACTCAATAGAACGTTGCAGGTCGCCAACGCGCAGCATGGTGTGAAGTAAGCGCATAGTTTTTATACTCCTTGTTTACAGCCCCTCAGCAGAGACCGTATGTGCAATTGTCAAAATAGCGTAACAAAACGGACAAGGCGTTTCATACCCCAGAACACTATATCGTAAAAAGGCCGCCATTTCAGGCAGCCCTTACGTGGCTCTTACTTATCCAGTGGGATTACAGCGTCGGGTAATCGGTATAGCCTTCTGCACCGCCGCCGTAGAAGCTTTCAGGGCGCTGCGGGTTCAGCGCAGCTTTATGCTGCAGACGTGCGACCAGATCGGGGTTCGCAATATAGTCACGACCGAAGGCCACCGCATCGATTAAACCTTTGCCGATCAGATCGTTGGCTTTTTCTACCGTGTATGCACCGGCGCCGATAATCGCACCCGGGAAACGATCGCGCACTTTTTGACGGAATGCGTCGCTGTAGGGCTGGCCGCCAGCCCAGTCCGGCTCGGACATGTGCAGATAGGCAATGCCGCGTTTTGCGAGTTCTTCGATCAGATACAGCGCATCGTCTTCCTCATTCGGGCCATTATCGACATTCTGGAAACTACCGATTGGCGATACGCGAATCCCGATACGGTCGGCGCTCCACTCTTTGCTGACGGCATCCACAACTTCCAGTACCAGACGCGCACGGTTTTCAACGCTGCCGCCGTATTGATCGTTACGATGGTTAGAAGAAGGAGACAGGAACTGATGCAGCAGATAGCCGTGTGCAGAGTGCAGCTCCACAAGGTCAAAGCCAGCATCGCGGGCATTGCCGACCGCCTGGCGGAAATCATCGACAATCCCCGGGATTTCATCGAGCTCCAGCGCACGCGGCATAGAGGTATCGACGCGAATAGCGTGACCATGTTCATCGCGCAGAGAGGTGCGGGTGCCCGCAGCGATCGCGGATGGCGCAACCGGTGCTTCGCCGCCGGGCTGCAGAGAGTTGTGGGAAATACGACCGGTGTGCCACAACTGCACGGCGATACGGCCATGTTCAGCGTGAACGCCGGCAGTAATTTTCTGCCATGCCGCGATCTGTTCCGGGCTGTGCAGGCCAGGAGCGCCGGCATAGCCTTTTGCCTGAGCGGAAATCTGTGTGGCTTCGGAGATGATCAGTCCGGAGCTGGCACGTTGACGATAGTACTCTGCCATTAACGGCGTTGGAATATCACCTGGCTCGATACTGCGCAGACGCGTCAGCGGAGCCATAAATACGCGGTTAGGTACAGTTATTGCACCGACTTTCAGTGGGGAAAACAGTTTTGATTCGGACATAATAACTCCTGAGTAGACCGGTCGTCTTGTAATTCGTTAAATAAAAACGCCTGTTAAACGCCAGGCGCTGCAATAATCTCTCGGGCATGGGCAAGGGCGCTTTCCAGCGGCATTGCACTGCGGGTAATCTTGGCCTGCAAATTGGCCCCCAGCCACAGGGAGTAAAGCACCTGGGAGAGGGTAAATGCATCGCCGTTAAAAGACAGGCTGCCTTCCTGGCGACCCTTTTCCAGCGCTTCGCCCAGCAAAGTAATAATCTGGCTGGCGCCTTTGTCCATCTCTGCGCGCATGGATTCAGACAAATCGCACACTTCAGCGGAGAGCTTCACCGTCAGGCAACCGCTGATAATGCCCTGCTGGCAAAACTGCGCCAGGGTGTGTTGGTAGTAAGCCAACAGACGGTCGCGATAGTTCCCTTCGCCATGAGCA